>JAFYRZ010000092.1 GCA_017546745.1 Clostridia bacterium | reverse complement strand
CGGGGCGGTTCATCAAAACAAGAGCGTGAATGTTCTTGATAACGTATTCCGAAAGCTCGACCTCGTTTTTCGCTATCTCTTGCACGTAGAGGAACGCATCACGATGTCCTACCGCTTCAAGATGGTCTTTTAGCGGTTTTTGATCAATTGTCATACCCTCAAGAGCCAACGCCGTTTCTTTTAGTGTGAGAGTATTCCCCTCAATGGCATTGGAATTGTATGTGAAATCAATCAAAAACTCCTGTGCAAGCCTTTCCACCTCTCCGGGAGTAAGAGGGCGCTTTGTTGAAAGAAGATCACGTTTTTTCTCGATATCAAGCAAAAGTCCCGTTCTGCCTTTTCTTCCGTCCATAGGCTTCGCGGCAGTAGCCGGAATCATATAAAGATTTCCCTTGCGGATCACACCGTCAATTTTGCCTTCGGCGCATAAAATACGAACTCGACGTGCGGAAATCCCCCACTTTTCAGCGGCTTTTGATACCTTAATATATTCCATCAGAGCATCCTCCTGAGCTAAATACTATCTTACAAGGTATATTGTATCACATTTTAGGAATAATATCAATATGTTTTTGGAAAAAACAAAGAATTATCGTTCCTATTTTATAATTTCAAAGGAATAATCGAAGGACGAGTCTGTTTGCACTTTTATAAATTGCTTGTGCATTGTTTCAAGAGTTATTTGCGCACCTAATTTTTATTATTCTTAAAGAGTTCTCACTGTTCGTTTAAGAAAGATTTTACAAAAATCACACACCAAACATCTCTTAAAATAAAAAGTCCCTATTACATAGTAATAGACAAGTAAGAGCTCGGATAATTCCGGGTTCTTTTTTGTTTGGGGGTATAATTTTCTTAAAGATAAAAACAATAAAAGCAAGTGAAATTAAGTAGAAAACAACGGTTTTTATTCACTAAATGCAAATATTTATTTACAAGGAAGTAGGTATGACAAGCTTTTCTTCTCTTTCCGAAAAGAAGCTTCTATCAAAGAAGCACACGCCAAAATCACCCTTATTTATGAACGTATTGCGCGCATTTTTCTTTGGCGGACTTATATGCGGCGTAGGCGAGATATTATATAAAATTTTACTTTCGATGTCCTTTTTCTCCTTTAGCGAAAGGGACGCTTCTCTTATCGTTACCCTTATTATAATCACGGTATCTGCGACACTCACCGCACTTGGTGTCTTTGACAAAATAGCGCGCCACGCAGGGGCTGGGACGATAGTTCCGGTGTCGGGGTTTTCAAACTCTATAACCTCTGCCGCGATAGATTCACGCGACGAGGGCTACGTTCTCGGTGTTGGGGCAAAGATATTTACGGTTGCCGGTCCGGTTATACTTTACGGCATTCTTGCCGGGCATTTGTACGGTTTAGTTTACTATTTGTACCTGTTTTTTGCGAGGTGAGTATGTCGAGAGTAAGAAAAATAAAAAATAAAATAGGCTTTTTATCCACAGCCGCAGTCGGGGGTTACGAGGAGGGGCGCGGAAGGCTTGGAGATAGGTTTGACCATATCGACCCCTCCGACAGATTCGGGCAGGAGTGCTTTGAGGACTCCGAGGCGGAGATGGCAAGGATATCTTTAAATATAGCCCTCTCTAAAGCAAATCTCTCACACACGAGCCTTAACCTTTTGGTTGCGGGGGATCTTCAAAATCAATGCACGGCATCCTCGGGCGGACTATTTTCATTTGGTATCCCTTATATCGGGGTCTATGGCGCTTGCTCCACCTGCACCGAGGGGCTTATGACGCTCTCCGCCTTTATGGATGCCGCAGCCGACCCTAAGTTTTTGGGAGCTGCCGTCACCTCAAGCCATAATTCCTCTGCCGAAAAGCAGTTTAGAATGCCGCTCGAATACGGTGGAGTAAGACCCCCGTCGGCACAGTGGACGGCTACCGCCGCCGCTTCCTTTATCTTAGGCTTTGGCGAGTACGGTGCTTATATCTCCGAATATATGCCGGGCAGGATAATAGACGGAGCCTCTACCGACGCGACGAATATGGGTGCGGCTATGTCCTTTGCCGCGGCTGACAGTATCATCTCTTACTTTGAGGAAACGGGACACACCCCCGAGGACTTTGATTATATCGTCACGGGCGACCTCGGCAGGGTGGGCACGGATATTCTTTGCGACATCCTCTCCGAAAGGCTTCCGCGCGCAGAAAGACGGCATATAGACTGCGGGCTTCTTCTTTACGATAAGGATATCCAGGACACTCACAGCGGTGCATCCGGGTGCGGCACGTCGGCATCCGTCCTTTCTCTTGACCTTTTACCATCAATAAAATCCCGCGAGGTGGGGGATATTCTTTTCCTTTCTACCGGCGCTCTTATGAACCCAACTTCAATACTTCGCGGAAACAATATTTTCGGCATTGCGCCTCTTATAAGAATTAACGGAGAAAAGATATGAGTATTTTGCTTGCCGCGCTTTTTGGCGGCTTTGTATGCGCGATAGCGCAGGTCTTGATAGACCTTACGAAACTGACCCCCGCGAGAATTCTCGTGACCCTCGTCACGACGGGAGTTTTACTCTTCGCTTTAGGGCTTTACGAGCCGCTTGAAAAAATCTTCGGCAGGGGTATCACCGTTCCCCTCTTGGGCTTTGGAGCTAATATTGCAAGAGGAGTTAAGGAGGCGGTAGCGACCGAGGGCTATATGGGCATTCTTACAGGTCCCCTCTCCTCGAGCGCCGCGGGAATATCCTTTGCCTTGATAGCCGGCTTTATCGCCTCTCTTTTCGCAAAGGGAAAGCCTAAAAGACTTTAAAAATAAAATAAGATAGAAAAAGTGTATATAATAACGCTTTTATGCTCATTTTTGCGTTATTTTTTTCACTTTTCTATTGATTTATATATAATTATATGTTATAATCTTAATAATAAATATTTAATAATGGGGATATTATACTCATTTGACGGAATTAACCCTGTTAAAAAGGAGAAAAAATGAGCGAGCGCGAGGAATTTATAAGCATAACCGGCGAGATGCTTCCCGTTCTTAAAAAAATAATAAATCTTACCGACCTTGCTTTCAGTATTTGGTTTTGCGATCTTGAGCTTATAAGTCTTACCGACGAAAAGGCTACCTTCCTTACCCACTCGGCTATGAGGAAAAAGATCATTTTAAGTAAATATAAAAATTTCGTTGAGGACGCGCTTGAGGCGGTCATCGGCTTTAAGGTCGAGGTAGACGTTGAGACCGACGAGGTAACCACCGACTACGCAAAGGTTATCGAGGACAGAGAAAGGGAGCTTCACGAGTCGCAAACACCGGTTGCCTCTATCCCTACGTCACAGGATCCCGAGCCCGAGGAAAAGGAAGAAGAGGAAAACGAGATAGAGAACCTTATTAACGGTAAGGAGCCCTCTTTAAAGACCACCGAGACATATACCTTTAACAACTTTATCGTTGGCTCTTCTAACAAGTTTGCTAAGGCAGCGTGTGAGGCGGTTGCTAAAGAGCCCTGTACCTACAACCCCCTTTTCATTTACGGCCACCCGGGACTTGGTAAGACCCACCTCCTTTACGCGGTAACTCACTACATAAGAAAGCATCACAGAAATTTAAGATTCGTTTATAAAAAGTGCGAGACCTTTATGAACGAGCTTATTGAGGCAATAAACGAGGGTACTACCCACGAGTTTAAGGAAAAATACCGCTCCGCAGACGTTCTTCTTATAGACGATATCCAGTTTATCGCGGGTAAGGAGGCAACGCAGGAGGAGTTTTTCCACACCTTCTCGGCTCTTTACGAGCTTGATAAGCAGATAATCCTGACCTCCGACCGTCCTCCTAAGGAGATAAAGCCGCTCGAGGACAGATTAAGAACGAGATTTGAATCCGGACTTATCGCGGATATAAATCCCCCCGACCTTGAATTACGTATTGCTATAATAAAGAAAAAGAGCGCACAGATGGGCTTTGAGATACCGCAGGATATAATCCACTACCTTGCGGAAAGGCTTCGCGATAACGTAAGACAGATAGAGGGAGTTTTAAAAAGACTTTTTGCTATCGTTAATTTCTCGGGAGAGAGGTTTACGAGGGCTGTCGTAGATTCCACCATCGCGATAGTAGATCCCGG
>JAFYRZ010000091.1 GCA_017546745.1 Clostridia bacterium | reverse complement strand
GTCAAGAAGCCGGGGGATCTTACCTATGAGATATGCTCAAAGTACGTTGACGAAATCGTTACGGTAAGCGATGACGAAATTTCGGCGGCAATCCTTGCTCTTATGGAGCAGCATAAGCTCGTTACCGAGGGCGCGGGTGCGTGTGCGGTTGCGGCGGCAATGTTCGGCAAGGTCGATATCGCGGGCAAAAAGACGGTCTGCCTCCTTTCGGGCGGTAACATCGACGTTACGATACTCTCGCGCGTTATCAAGCGCGGACTTTTGATGTCCGGAAGAACCACGCAGCTTACCGTCGAGCTTGTTGATAAGCCCGGTCAGCTCCTTGGGGTTTCCAAGATCATAGCAGGTCTTGGCGGTAACGTTATATCCATTCACCACGAGCGCGCAAACGAGGGCTCTGACGTTAACGGCTGTTACTTAAGAATTACGCTTGAAACGAGGAATTTTGAGCATATAGAAACGATTCGCAAAGCACTTTCCGACGCGGGATTTAAGATTTTGTAAGGTTTTTAAAAGGAGAAAAAAATTATGGCAAACAAGATCGCAACAGATAAAGCACCTGCCGCTATCGGCCCGTATTCGCAGGCTATGGTGGTTGGCGGACTCGTTTTCACCTCTGGACAGATAGCAATCAACCCCGAAAACGGAAACATCGAGGCTACCGACGTTATAGGACAGACCGAGCAGGTTATGAAGAACCTCACCGCAGTTCTTGCGGCGGCAGGCACGGATATGACCCGCGCGGTAAAGACCACCTGCTTCCTCGCGGATATCGCGGACTTTGCCGCGTTTAACGAGGTCTATGCAAAATACTTCACCGAGAAGCCCGCGCGCTCCTGCGTTGCGGCAAAGGCTCTTCCCAAGGGTGCGCTCGTTGAGGTCGAGGTTATCGCAGAAGTATAAGCTTCAGCACGGGTGCTGAAGCGATTAAATCCGACTTCGGCGGAATAAATCCGACTTTGTCGGATGAAATCCACCTATGGTGGATGAAGTCGCTTCGCGGTTGATAAGGAACCGTGGCGAAAAACTGAAATTTATCTATCGTTGCAGAAAAAACGGTCTGCAACGATAACTTTTTTCATCCGAAAACACGAAAATTCCGTATAATACGAACGGGAATTAACGAAAACAGAAGCGTGTTTTAATATATATAATTTATTTTATAAATAGGAAAGAATTTTTCAAAAAAAGCTATTGACAAACAAAAATATTTGTAGTATAATTTATCGTGCTAAAGCGGTAAAGCGATAGAGCGAATAAAGATCCCGAAAGGAATACAGATATGGAAAAATGGCATACTCCCGAGGTAGACACCCTCTTTGAGGCGATACTGTCGCTTGATAGCGTTGAGGAATGCTATAAGTTTTTTGAGGACGCCTGCACCGTCAAGGAGATACTTGACATAGCACAAAGGCTAAAGGCGGCAAGAATGCTCCGCGCGGGCGAGAGCTACGTTGCCGTGTCGCAGGAAACCGGAATGAGCACGGCGACGATAAGCCGAGTTAACAAGTGCCTTGAATACGGCGGTGGCGGATACGCCATAGCGCTTGAAAGAATTAAGAAATAACCTTTAGTTTGGCGCGGTATTACGCGCGGGGAGAAGAAAATGCTTGACGAGAAGATACTTAAGGAGGGGGAGGCAGCCGTTTGGCGCTTGCGCTCTCTTTATAAAAAATACGGATATATGCCCTTTAAGATGAGCAAGTTTGAGGAGTACGACCTTTACGTCAGAAACAAGGACTTTCTTCAGGGCAACGGTGTTATAACCTTTAGCGATACGGGCGGAGAGCTTTTGGCGCTTAAGCCCGACGTTACCCTTTCCATAATCAAAAATACCACCGACCGTGTCGGCTGTGTCAGCAAGGTATACTACGACGAGAACGTTTACCGTATCTCGGGCGCTACGAGCCGCTTTAAGGAGATAATGCAGACCGGCATCGAGGCTATCGGAGATATAGACGGCTACTCTCGCTTTGAGGTGGTGCTTCTTGCGGCAAAGAGCCTCGAGGTGATCTCGGACAGATACGTTCTTGATATCTCGCATATGGGCATCATACGCGCGTGCCTTTCCTCGGTCGGCGCGGAGGGCGAGGTCGCGGCAAGGCTATCTAAGCTTATCGCAGAGAAGAATTCGCACGAGATAGGCGCGATACTTAAGGACATCGGCGCAGACGAGGCGGCGGCAGAAAGGCTTATCAGCCTCACAAGGCTTTACGGTAATGCCGAGGTCGTGCTTCCGAGGCTAAAAGAGCTTTGCGAGGGTGTTTGTGACGAGGCGTATGCCGAGCTTTCCGAGCTTTCCGAGCTTATCAGTAAGGCGGGATATGGCGAAAATGTTAGAATAGATTTCTCGGTCATAAACAATATGAGCTATTATAACGGAATAGTTTTCCGCGGATTTATAGACGGAATTCCCGAGGGCGTGCTTGCGGGCGGCGAGTACGGCGCGCTTATGGAGAGCATGGGCAGAAGCTCCGAGGCTATCGGCTTTGCGATCTACCTCGATATGCTTGAGGGACTTTCAGCCTCGCGCACGGAATACGACGTTGACGTGCTCCTTCTCTATGATAAGGGTGTGGGCGCTGCTGCGGTTTCGGAAAAGGTAGCCGAGCTTGTCGGGGGCGGCATGACGGTCAGCGCACAATGCGAAATTCCCGAGAAATTAAGAGCAAGACAGGTCGTAAGGCTCTAAGGAAAGGATTTTCAAAATGATAAATATTGCACTTCCTAAGGGCAGGCTTGGTGAGCGCGTCTACGATATGTTCGAGAAGGCAGGCTACGAGTGCCCATCTATAAAGGAAAATTCAAGAAAGCTCATTTTCGAGAACAAGGAAAAGGGCGTCAGGTATTTCTGGGTAAAGCCGTCCGACGTTTCTATCTACGTTGAGAGAGGCGCGGCGGATATCGGCGTTTGCGGTAATGATATACTTACCGAGTACGCGCCCGAGATTTACGAGCTTCTTGACCTCGATATCGGAAAATGCAGAATGGCGGTTGCCGCAAGGCGGGATTTCTTTGACGATCCCTCGCGTACCCTTAAGGTTGCAACCAAGTTCGTTAACGTGGCAAAAAAGCATTACGCGAAAAAGTGCCGCGACATTGATATTATAAAGCTTAACGGCTCGATAGAGATCGCCCCGATACTTGAATTATCCGACGTTATCGTGGATATCGTGGAGACCGGAACGACCCTTAAGGAGAACGACCTTGAGGTTATAGAGACCGTTTTCCCCATCTCGGCGCGCCTTATTGCAAACAAGGCAAGCTTTAAGTTTAAAACCGAAATGATCGAGGGTATCACCGCCGCTATAAAAGAGCAGGTTGACGCCAAAAAGTAAAGCGAGGTTTACAAAATGATTAAAATATACAAGTACGGCGAGGTTTCGTACGACGAGATATTTGCAAGAGACAATATAGATGCAGGCGTTGAGGACGTGGTTTTCGACATAATCGCAAACGTCAGAAAAAATAAGGACAAGGCGCTTTTCGAGTATTGCGAAAGGTTCGACGGGGCGACCCTTACCTCTCTTGAGGTGACGAAAGAGGAGATAGACGAGGCGTATGCATCGGTTGATGCGGAGTTTATCGAGATAATTAAGGAGGCGGCGGAAAATATCCGCGCGTTCCACTCCCGTCAGGTGAGAAACAGCTTTATTATCACCGACAAGCCCGGCGTTGTGGTCGGACAAAAGGTTATGCCTATTGAAAAGGTTGGTCTTTACGTTCCGGGCGGCACGGCGGCTTACCCCTCTACCGTGCTTATGGATTCTATACCTGCGAAGATCGCGGGCTGCTCCGAGATAGTTATGGTGACCCCGCCCGGCAAGGACGGTAGGGTAAACCCCGTTATTCTCGCGGCGGCAAAAATCGCAGGAGTTGACAGAATTTTCAAGGTTGGCGGAGCGCAGGCGGTTGCCGCCCTCGCCTACGGTACACAGAGCGTGCCTAAGGTCGATAAGATAGTCGGCCCGGGTAACGCATACGTTGCCGAGGCAAAAAAGCAGGTATTCGGCAAGGTCAGCATCGATATGATAGCCGGTCCGAGCGAGATACTCGTCGTTGCGGACGGCAAGTCCTCCGCGCGTGTCGTTGCGGCAGACCTGCTTTCCCAGGCAGAGCACGACAGAATGGCGAGTGCTGTCTTGGTGACCGATTCCTACGAGCTTGCGGAGGCTGTGAGCGCCGAGCTTGAAAGACAGATACCGCTTCTTCCGAGAGCCGAGATCGCAAGATTTTCTATCGACAAAAACGGCAAGATAATAGTAGCCGAGGACCTTACGGTCGCTATCGATATCGCGAACGAGATAGCTCCCGAGCATCTTGAGCTTCTCGTTGACAACCCCTTTGACTACCTCGACAGCATCCGTCACGCGGGCTCGATCTTTATGGGCAGAAATTGCCCCGAGGCGCTTGGCGACTACTTCGCAGGCCCGAACCACACCCTCCCCACGAGCGGCAGCGCGAGGTTTTCCTCTCCGCTTGGAGTTGAGGATTTTGTAAAGACCACGCAGTTTACCTATTTTACCGCCGATGCGCTCGATAAGGTTTGTGATAAGGTTGCATACTTTGCCGAGAAGGAAGGACTTTCCGCACACGCAAGAAGCGCCGTTGCGAGGAAGAAGGCGGACTGATGAGCAGATTTTTCAGCGAAAAATATGCGGCGCTTCTGCCGTACACCCCCGGTGAGCAGCCGAGGGATATGAAATATATAAAGCTTAATACCAACGAGTCGCCCTTTCCGCCCTCGGAGGGGGTGATCCGCGCGGCAGAGCGCGAGGCGGGCAGGCTTCAGCTCTACTCGGACCCCGAGGTGACCGAGCTTATGTGTGAGGCGGAAAGAGTTTTTGGCGTACCGCGCGATATGATCCTTATGACTAACGGCTCGGACGAGATTTTGAACTTCGCGTTTATGGCATTCTCGGAAGATGCGCATCCGATGGTATTTCCCGACGTCACGTACGGCTTTTACCCCGTGTTTGCAAGGCTTGGCGGCATACCGTATCGCGAGATACCGCTTAAGGAGGATTTTTCGATAGACTACCGCGACTACCTTTCCGTGGGAGCGAACGTCGTTATCGCAAACCCTAACGCGCCTACGGGAATGGCGCTCTCGCTTGATAAGATAGAGGAAATAGTAAGGTCGAACCCCGATAACGTGGTAATTATCGACGAGGCGTACGTTGATTTCGGCGCAGAGAGCGCTATCTCGCTCGTAGGAAAATACGATAATCTTCTCGTTACCGGAACGTTTTCAAAGTCGCGCTCGCTTGCAGGTGCGCGCCTCGGATTTGGCATCGGTAATAGGGAGCTTATCCGCGACCTTAACGCGATAAAGTATTCGACAAACCCCTACAACGTCAACAGAATGACCGCGGCGGCGGGTGCGGCGGCGCTTCGCGATAACGATTACTATATGCAGAACTGCGAGAGGATAAAGGAGAACCGCGAGTATACGAGAGAGGCGCTTATCGCCCTCGGCTTCAGGGTCCTTCCCTCGTCGGCAAACTTCCTTTTTGCCGAGAGCGAGAAAATCGGCGGAGAGGAGCTTTACCTTGCGTTAAAGTCGCGGGGTATTCTCGTTCGCCACTTTAAAAAAGAAAGAATTAAGAATTTTAACCGCATAACGATAGGAACGATAGACGAGATGTGTGCGTTCGTAGACGCGGTAAAGAATATCCTTAAGGACAGGGCGTAAGACCCTTAAAACGAAAGGAAATGTAAAATGAGATTTGCAAAAATAGACAGAAAAACGGCAGAGACCGATATTAACCTGGCACTTAACCTTGACGGGGGCGAGTGTAAAATTGACACCGGCTGTGGCTTTCTTAACCATATGCTCACACTTTTTGCAAAGCACGGGCGCTTTGGCCTTACGGTAAAGTGCGTGGGAGATATTGACGTAGACTACCACCACACCGCAGAGGATATCGGCATCTGTCTTGGTAAGGCATTCCTCGAGGCTATCGGTGACAAGGCGGGCATCGTAAGATACGGTGACGTCACCCTCCCGATGGACGAGGCGCTTATCCTTGCCGCGACCGATATCAGCGGCAGAGGTATGCTCGTTTATAACGTAGAGACGCCTACTCTTCGCGTCGGCGACTTTGATACCGAGCTCGTTGAGGAGTTCTTTATCGCGTTCTGCCGCGAGGCGGGCGTGACCCTCCATATAAGAAAGCTTGACGGTAAGAACACCCACCACATCTTAGAGGGCGTTTATAAGGCTGTCGCACGCGCGCTTTCTAAGGCTGTTGCGATCGACCCTGCCCTTGGCGGCGAGATCCCCTCGACAAAAGGAGTTCTTTGATGATCGCGATAATCGATTACGGCGTTGGTAACCTTTTTTCGCTTAAGTCCTCGTTTGCGAGGATAGGCGCAGAAACCGTGGTTACCGACGACCCCGCCGTGATAGCGGCGGCGGACAGGATAATTCTGCCGGGCGTTGGCGCGTTTGGCGATGCGATAGCGAAGCTTCGCGAAAGAGGGCTCGACAGGGTGATACTCGACGAGGTCAGGGCAGGCAAAAAGCTTATGGGCATATGCCTTGGTATGCAGATGCTTTTCGAGCGCAGTCTTGAATACGGTGTTCACGAGGGGCTTGGGCTTATCTCGGGCGAGGTCGTGCCTATGAGGGGCAGGGTAGACGATGGTCTTATGATACCCCACATCGGCTGGAATGCGCTCGATATAAAGCGTGAGCACCCGGTATTTAAGTATATCAAGGACGGCGACTTCGTTTATTTCGTTCACTCCTATTTTGCCGTAGGGTGTGATGAGAGCACGCTTGCCACGACAGACTACTCTCGCGAGGTGACGGCGGCGGTTGTAAGTGGGAACGTTTGCGGTATGCAGTTTCACCCCGAGAAGAGCGGTGACGTTGGAATAAACATTCTGCGCGGCTTTTGCGAGTGGTAAGTACGCGCTTTGCGCAAGAGGCTAAATACAGCTTTTTGAGTGACAAAGGTCAACTAATATTTACAAAAACACATCTTCGGAGAACAAAATGAACATTTTTCCTGCGATAGACCTCTTTGAGGGTAAGGCAGTAAGATTATATAAGGGCTTATACAGTGAGGTGACGGTCTATAACAACGACCCTCTTTCGGTAGCGCTCGACTTTGAGGCGGCGGGGGCGAAATATCTTCACCTCGTAGACCTTGAGGGGGCGCGCGACGGCGGAACGCCTAACCTCGAGGTGATCAAGAGAATACGCGAGGGCACGTCGCTCTTTATCGAGGTTGGCGGCGGTATCCGCTCGCTATCTGTTATAGAAAAATATCTCTCTATCGGCGTTGGCAGAGTGATACTCGGCACGGCGGCGCTTACCGACAGGGATATGCTAAAGGGTGCGCTTTCTCTCTACGGTGAGAAAATTGCGGTCGGTGCCGACGTAAAGGACGGCAATATTGCCATTAAGGGCTGGACCGAGCGCAGCGACGTTTCGCTCGACGAATTTATGTCGGATATGCAATCGCTCGGCGTTAAGACGGTTATCTGCACCGATATCTCAAAGGACGGTGCGATGATAGGCACGAACAGAGAGCTTTACCGAGAGCTTTCCGAAAAATACGATATCGATATTATCGCATCGGGCGGAGTTTCCTCGCTCGACGACGTTAGGGCGCTTACCGAAATGAAGCTTTACGGCGCGATAATCGGCAAGGCGTATTATACCGGGGCAATCAAGCTCACCGAGGCAATAGCTCTTGCGGGAGGGGAAAATGATAACTAAAAGAATAATCCCCTGCCTTGACGTTAAGGACGGCAGAGTGGTAAAGGGAACGAATTTCTTAGGCCTCCGCGACGTTTCGAGCCCCGTCTCGCTTGCAAAATACTACTCCGAGTGCGGTGCGGACGAGCTTGTTTTCTACGACATCACGGCATCGGCAGAGGGCAGGGCGCTCTTTACCGATATACTGCGCGAGGTTGCGGCAAACGTGTTTATTCCGCTTACGGTTGGCGGCGGCATCAACACCGTCGAGGATTTTGACAGGGTATTAAGGTGCGGCGCAGACAAGGTCAGCGTTAACTCGGGCGCTATCCGCGACCCCGAGCTTATCAGCCGCGCGGCAAAAAGATACGGCGACCAGTGCGTGGTGATTTCCGCTGACGTAAAGCGCGTTTGCGGAGAATATCGCGTTTTCGCAAAGGGCGGTAGGGTTGACACCGGTATGGAGGCCATCTCCTGGATAAAAAGGTGCGTGTCGCTTGGCGCGGGGGAGGTCGTTCTCAATTCCATCGACACAGACGGCGTTAAGGGCGGCTTTGATATCGAGATGCTAAGAGCCGTTCGCGAGGCGGTCAAGGTGCCGATCATAGCCTCGGGCGGTGCAGGAAATGCCGAGCATTTTACAGACCTCTTTAGGGCGCTTCCCGACGTAGATGCGGCGCTTGCGGCATCGGTCTTTCACTTCGGAGAGATCGAGATAAACGACCTTAAGCGAAATATGAAGAAAAACGGAATTAACGTAAGGATATAAGGAGTTTTGACATGATAAATATAGACGAGCTTAAATTTGACGAGCGCGGACTTATCCCCGCTATCGTTACCGATTCTATAAGCGGTGAGGTGCTTACCCTCGCGTATATGAATAAGGAGAGCCTTAAGATAACGATGGAGCGCGGTCTTACCTGCTTTTATTCCCGCTCTCGCGACGAGCTTTGGCTTAAGGGCGAGACGAGCGGAAACTACCAGCACGTGGTTTCCATAACCGCAGACTGCGACCTTGACGCGCTTACCGTTGTCGTTGAAAAGGACGGCCCCGCCTGCCATACCGGCACGGACTCCTGCTTTACTAACCCCGTATACCACAGTGAGGAGCTTTCGAGATTTACCCTTGACGGACTTTACGGGCTTCTCGAGGGCAGAAAAAAGGATCGCCCCGAGGGCTCTTACACCACCTATCTTTTCGACAAGGGTCTTGATAAGATACTCAAAAAGGTCGGCGAGGAATGCACCGAGGTCATCATAGCGGCAAAGGCAGAGGACAAAAAGGAGACCGTCTACGAGATCGCAGACCTTGCGTATCACGTTATGGTGCTTATGTGCCAGTGCGGAATTTCGGTTGAGGATATCCACCGCGAGCTTGCGTCAAGGCATATTATCGACCACAAGGTAAAACAGGAAAAAATGACCAAATAAGTAAACCTAAGCTTACAAAACCGAGGCTTTGAGAAAGGAGGCAGGGAAAATGCGAATACTCGTTGCAGACGACGAATTGGAAATAAGAAACGTTCTTCGCATACTTCTTGAGAGCGCATCACACGAGGTTATGCTTGCCGAGGACGGCGTATGCGCGCTTGAAATTATAAAAGAGGACGAAAGGGTAGACCTTGTAGTTATGGATATTATGATGCCGCGTATGTCGGGCATCGATGCCGCGCAGAAGATACGCGAGATATCTCCCGTGCCTATCCTATTTCTCACTGCAAAATCCCTCGTTAAGGATAAGGAGGCTGCTTATGCCTCGGGCGGCGACGATTATATCGTAAAGCCCTTTTCCTCGCGCGAGCTTCTTATGAAGGTCGATGCACTGACGAGAAGATATAACAGCTACAAAACGAAGGCAAGGACGGACGAGATAATAGAGCTTTATAACGGTGTTACCATCGACACCGCGCTACACCTCGTTAAGAAGGGCGAAAGCGAGATAGAGATGCGCGATAAGGAGTACGAGGTGCTTCTCTACCTTGCCAAAAACCGCGGCAGGACGGTCGGAATTTCTGAGCTTTATCAGGGCGCGTGGGGTGAGGTGCCGATGCCAAACTCCGGCAATACCATAACCGTACACGTGCTTGGGCTTCGTCGCAAGCTTGAGGACGATCCGCAAAGCCCGCGTCTTATAAGAACGGTTTGGGGAAAGGGGTATCAGATTGACTAAAACGAAGATCAAAAGGCCTGCCGGCTCGCTCTTTCTGACCCTTGCGATAGTTTTCGCCGTGGGATTTTTGCTTGCCCTGGTAGGCTTTTTTGGTGTAAGGCTTGGCTTTTACAGATACATCGGAAGGACCTACCTCAGCGAGGAGAATAAGGAGGCGCGCGAGCTTTCATACGTTACCGACTTACAGAATTATATCATTGAAAACGGAATTGAAAGCACCGATCCTAAGCTCTTCTCCGAGTGGGTGCAGATGCAAAAATACGTCTATCTTATGATATATAAGGATGACGAGCTTTTCTTCTCATCGGATATGGAGATCGAGGACGGGAAGCCGGACAAGGATGAGAAGCCCGATAAGCCTGCGGAGGGCGGCGATAGGGGTGACGGCGAGGAGGCCGCGCCAAGCACCCCCGGTAGCGGTATTACGGTCGATATGCCGACCTACGAGGAGCTTAAGGAATACGCGGCGAAGAACGACCTTCACCCGATAAACGTGGGCGACGGCGTGCTTTTTGCATCGATCGCCGATTTCACCGAATATTTTTACTACGACGTTTCGAATATT
>JAFYRZ010000090.1 GCA_017546745.1 Clostridia bacterium | reverse complement strand
GTGGGAATACCGCGGCGACGTCCGCCACCGGTCTGAATGTAGTAGATCTGACCAAGAACGCCGGACTGGCAGATGTCCTTAACCATGATCATGTTCTCGTCAAGTCTGGGCTGGAAGCCGATAGAAAGAACCTTGCCGGAAGCCTTCTCAGCCTTCATAACCTCAGCAGCCTCGTCAACGGTAACGGTGAAGGGCTTCTCGAGAAGAACGTGTACGCCTGCATTAAGCGCCTGGATAGCACAGGGAGCGTGCTGACGGTTGTATGTACAGATGGAAACCGCATCAAGGTTAAGCGACTTGTCGTTTACCATCTCCTCGCCGTCCTTATAGTCGCACTTTACGCCCTCAACACCGTGCTTCTCGAAGAAGGCCTTTGCCTTTCCGGGAACGATGTCTGCGCCTGCAACGATCTCAACGTCGGGCTGCTTCTTATAGGACTCGATGTGTGCGTCTGCGATCCAACCGGTACCGATAATACCTACGCGGATCTTCTTGGTGGCGTCAACGGTCTTAACGCTCTGGTCTTCCTTGAATGCATCAAGATTTGCCATAATAATCCTCCTTGAACACGGCACCTCGTGCGCGTGCATATTTATTTAATCTTAGTATACAGGAAAATAAAGAATAAAACAAGACATTTTTTGCGATTTGATTGCAACATTTTGACTTTTTTGGCTTCGTAAAGAAGGTTATCTCGCATGCGCCCAAAAAAGCGCGCGTTATGTGCGCGTGAGACAAACGCATCCGTAAAAAACTCCCAGAAAAGCCAACGACATAACAGATTTTCTTAAACTTTTTGCCGGAATTTAAGCCTTCTCCAGCTGGTAGCGAAGCGGCGCGAGGGTATTGAATGACAGTCCGGCGGACTGGCAGACCCTGAGCGTGACCGAGCCACAGCGAGAAAAGGGGACCGTTCACGGTGGATGAGGTGACATCTCAGGGCTTAAGGCTAAAAGCCTTCTCCAGCAGGAGAAGGCTTAAATCACTCCTCGTCGATAACCTTGAGCGGGGTGATAACGAGGCGCATATAGACGATAAGCAGGATGATGATAACGAAGGATACGAGCGCCAATACCTGCTGGGCGTAGAGGTTGATACCGAGGACGGTAAGACCGCCGCGCTTTTGTATAGCAGAGAGGATAGCACCGCCCGCGAGCGCCGAGAGGAATGCGAGAACTCCGCCGACGGCATTCTTAACACCGAGGGCGACCGATCTTTCGTCGGGGCGAACGTAGTCGAAGATAAGGTTGATAACTCCGCCGTTAATGCCGCCGAGGGCAAAGGCGCTTAAGCAAAGGTAAACGAGGTGAAGCCACCTGAGAGCGCCGGGTGCTGCAAATGCGTGGGATAAAAATGCCGCCGCCATTATGACGAAGCTTACCGTCATAGCGTAGGAAAATCCGCGCTTATCCGCAAGCCTTCCGAGCACGGGAGAGATAACGATACGGCAGAGCGAGGACAGCACGCTCATAAGCGTAAGTGCTGTAAATGTAAACGAAAGTTCACTTCTTGCGTAGGAAACGAAGAAGGAAGCCGAAAATCCCGAGGCGATATTATAAACGATACCGACAAGGCTGACCTTTAAGAGGTCGGTGTTTTTTATAAGCTTCTTTACCGTCTTACCAACAGACACACGCTCGGGCAGAGGACGCTCGGTATCCTCCGAGGAGATAAGAAGCGAGCTTATATGCACGAGGGCGAGGAAGAGAAGGGCAACAGAGCAGATTACGTAATAGGTCCTTGTGGGAAGCCCGTCAGAGGAGCGGAAGATATCGGCAATTCTACCGAGTGCAACCGAAACGATCATACCGCCAGCAAGCGAGATCATCTCCTTGGTTGCGGTAAATCTGCCGCGCTCCTTGTTTGGAACGGCAGACATAAGCCAGGTTATCTTGGTCGGGGTTATCGCGTTTTTGATAAGATTTCCGAGAAAGAGAAAAACGAGAAGAAGCGCGGTTTTTGCCCCGGGGGTGAGGTTAAAGATAGGGAGAAGATAAAGAAGAACGAAGGACAAAAGGTTTATCGCGTGACCTATGGTCACGATCCTCTTTGCGCGTCTGCCCGAGAGGAAGATAGAGAAGAGCTGCGCTCCGCAGGTAAGGCTCGCAAAGGTGGAGATTATGCCCTGCATCGCGTCGCTAAGACCGAGCGCGTCAAGTATGTAGCCTAGGAACGTTCCGGTTACGAAAAGTGCAACGAAATATTCAAACGACGCCTCAACGATATAAGCGATCCTCGTGGTTTTACTCTGTTTTGCGGTCACGGTATGCCCTCCTTTCTTTTTTCTTTCGTTATTATACCATAAAAACAAATATTTGTCTACTAAAATTACGAAAAAAGTAAATAAAAGTATTGCAAAATTTTTCCTCCTTTGTTATAATAGTGTCAAGAATATACGCAGTGTTGTTCAATACGAAAACAAAGGAGCAATTTGATTATGACACTTAACGAGCTTGCGCGTGAGCTTGGACTTTCGGTCAGCGCGGTATCAAAGGCGTTCAGCGGTGCGACAGACGTGGGAGAGGAAACGCGAGAGCGTGTATTTAAGGCGGCAAAAAAATACGGCTGCTTTGAAAAATACTACAAGGGACACAGAAGCCGTAAGGTTGTTGCGATACTTATTCCCGCGGCGGAAAGAGAGTTCTGCTCAGGTCTTTGCGGTGCGATAGAGCGACTTCTCAATAAGAACGGAATTGATACGATAGTCGGTATAACGAGGTATGACAGCACCCACACCGCGCGCCTTTTCTCGGATTTCGTTTACAGAATGCACGTAGACGGCGTTATAGTCGTTGGATATTCCGAGAAGATACAGAACCCCGACGAGGTACCTCTTATCGTTATGAAGGGCGCGCTCGGCAAGAATACAAACGCGGACAGGGTAAGATTTTATCAGGACGACGCTATTACAGAGCTTGTCGGCAGGATAAAGGAATTCGGACACAAGAGCATAGGATTTATCGGAGAGTTCTCTACGGTAGGAAAGCTTGACGCGTTTAAGCAGGCGTTAAGACATCACGGCATTCCCGTAAAATCCAAGTATATAATTTCCGACACGCCCGAGAGAAGCGCTCTTGCGGGTGAGATAGGAATGCAGAAGCTTATCGACGCGGGCGACGTGCCGTCTGTCGTTTTTGCGGCGTACGACCAGATCGCATTCGGTGCTATGAAGAGAGCTATGCAGTGCGGATACCGTATTCCGCAGGACATCTCGTTCGTCGGCTACGATAACGAGCTTATAACGAGCTATCTTGACGTGCCGCTTTCCTCGATAGGCTTTGATCAGGATATTGCCGCCGACAGGATCGTTACCCTTATGCTTAAGAAGCTCGAGGATAAGCATTACAGATCCGAGGAAACGGTGTTTGTGCCCTACGAGATACACATAAGAGAGTCGTTAAGAAATCTTAAGGGCTGATCCTTTAAAGGCAGGAGATTTAACGTGAACGAAAATAGATTAGATTACGTAAAGCTTATGAAAGCGCCGTCAAGCTTTGAGGTCATACAAGAGGTAGGCGGCTATGCCGAGATTTATGTTGAGGGTGAGTTTTGCCCCTGGTCGAGCTATGACGAGGACGAAAGGCGCTTCTCGCCCGAGAAGGTCTATGCGAGAGTAATAGACGAGGAAAACGGCGCGGAGGTATGCGCCCCCGCGAGGGTCGAGGCGATAGGGAATTACTTCTCGGTAAGGATACCCGGCATACCCGTCGGCGGACCTTATACCGTAGATTTTACCATGCTCGACCGCGAGCGCCCCGTCGAGTATTCGCTTGGCGGCGAGAAGATTTACCACCTTTTCGTCGGTGACGTGTTCCTTATCGAGGGGCAGTCAAATGCCGCGGGAATGGCGCGCGGAATTGCGAGAGAGGTGCCCGAAATTGGCATATCGGTAATGCGCTCTCTTCGAGAGTGGGATATCGCAACGATGCCCTTTGGCCCGGATTCAAGACACAATATGTTCCTCTCCTTCGCAAAGAAGATAAAGAGAAGCACGGGCCGCCCCGTGGGACTTATCCCTGCGGCGGTTGGCGGCGCACCGCTCTCGCGCTGGCTTATGAGTGAGAGAGGTGACCTTTACGAGAGGGCGCTCTCGGCTATCGGAGAGAGAAAAATAAAGGCGGTGCTTTGGTATCAGGGTTGTACCGATGCGGGTGACGGAGAAAGCACCGAGGGGTATCTTTGCCGCTTCGCAAGGCTTGTCGAGGACCTCAGGCGCGACCTTGGTGACCCCGAGCTTCCCATCTTTACCTTCCAGCTTAACAGACACGTAACGCGCGAGTACGACGCGGAGCATGATAACGACTACGACTCGGTAAGAGAGGCGCAAAGACGCGCGGCAAACGAGATACCCGGCGTGTACGTTCTCCCCGCGATAGACTCGACCATAATGTCGGATTTTATACATAACGCAAGAGTGTCTAATCTTATGCTTGGAGAGCGCTTGGCACTCCAAATGCTAAACAAGGTTTACAAAATAGGCGAAAATTACGATGCACCCGAGATAATCTCGGCAACCCTTACGGGAAGCAGGACGGTCACGGTTACTCTTAAAAACGTAAGAGAATACCTCTCCGATATTGGCGCGTCGTATGAAAGATATCCCATTATCCTGAAGGATAAGGACGGCATCGTACCCCTTACGGTGTCGCGTATGACGGGCTCATCGGTCGTGCTTGAATTCTCGCGCGATATCACCCTCCCTGCGACGGTTACGGGACAGCACGGCTCCGACCCCCACGCTATAATTATCGATTACGGCACGGGTATGCCGATGCTTTGCTTTAAGGATTTCCCGGTTTCGGAAGAGTAAAAATAAGAAAGGTAAAAAAATGAAGCTTGAATTTAATTTTGATAAAAAAATAGGCAAGATGAAGGAAATGCACGGTGTTGGCCAGCCCCCCTTCTGGGGCCCCGGTGACGACCTTATTAACTATCTTGGCGAAGCAGGCGTACCTTATTCAAGGCTGCATGATGTTGGCGGCAACTACGGCGGCGACGTATACGTTGATATTCACAATATTTTCAGAAATTTTGACGCGGACGTAAACGACGAGGCGTCCTACGACTTTACCTTTACCGACTGGCTTCTCGGAAGACTTCACGAGGAGGGGGTTGAGCCTATCTACCGCCTTGGCGAAACTATCGAGAACTATCATTTCTTAAAGGCATACAGAATATTCCCGCCCAAGGACCCGAAAAAGTGGGCAGAGATCTGCGAGCATATCATTCTCCACTACAACTACGGCTGGGCAAACGGCTTTAAGTACGGAATCAAGTACTGGGAGATCTGGAACGAGCCGGATAACGGCAGGGACGATACCGAAAACCAGATGTGGCACGGCACGCCCGAAGAGTTTTACGAGCTTTATACGGTTGCCGCAAAGCACTTAAAGGCGGTATTCGGTGACGAAATCAAGGTCGGAGGCTACGCGACCTGCGGCTTCCGCCATATCCATTCCGACCCCGAGAGATACGGCGGAAATTGGGAAAAGAGCGACGACACCTGTTATTCCTCGGCAAGAAGCCGCAACTTTATCGACTTCTTCGAGGGCTTTATGGAGCACATCAAGCGCGAGGGCGCACCCCTCGACTTCTTCTCTTGGCACAGCTACCTTTCTACTGAAAGAACCGTCGTTTGCGCGGAATATCTTGACAGGCGCCTTAAGGAATACGGATACGGTGACGTTGAGACCCAGCTTAACGAGTGGAACAACGTTTGCGAGGACAGGGGCAGCTTTGACGAGTCCTACGCAAAGGCAAAGCTCGAGCGCGGTACAGGCATCGCCGCCGCAAAGACGCTCTCTATGATGTGCGCTATGCAGGATACCAAGACCAAGATACTTTGCTACTACGACGCAGGCGTTGATACCTCGGCATACCGCGGAATGTTTAACCCCTTAACCTCAAAGCCCACACCCCTTTACTACGCGTTCCCCGCGTTCAACGAGCTTTATAAGCTCGGCAATCAGGTAGAATGCACCAAGGGCAAGGACGGCATCTACACCCTTGCGGCGGCGGATGGCGGCAAGCGCGCCGCACTTATCGTAAACGCGACCTGCGAGGAAAGGACGGTTACGACGAACCTCCCCGCAGAAATGAAGGCGTACCTCGTTGACGACGTGGCAAGGCTCGACCCCAAAGAGATCGACAACGCCTGCATCACCCTCGCGCCCGGAAGCTTTCTTCTGTTTAAGAGCTGAATAGGGTCGCCCGACCTATAAAGGTGTGTAAGACACCCTTTAAGACGAAAATAAAACAAGCCTTATCCGCAGGATCGTTGAAGCGGATAAGGCTTAATTTTTATGAAAGCGCTATAAAGTTGTAAAGTAAGGTTAGCAAAATGCGCTAATTAAAAGAGTGCGAGCGGTGTGTAGGCAGCCAAAAGCTCTATGGCAAGAACCGCGACGGATGCGCCCGCGGCAACGATGATAAGGCTCTTTTTTCTCACCGCAAGAAGCACCGCAACGGCAAAGCCTGCGATAGCCGAGGTTACGTAGGTCGTGGAATGGAAGATCGCGGGGAAAGCCATAACCGTCAAGACGGAGTAGGGCACGTAGTGCAAAAACGAGCGGATAAACCTGTTTTTTATCTTTTTTCGTATAAACAAGAGGGGGAGAAGCCTTATAAGGTAGGTAACGCCCGCGCATACTGCAAGGTAGGATAAAAAGGTAAGAAAATTATGCGGCATAGACATCCTCCTCCGGCTCGTCCGGCACGGGGGCAACGAGCGCAAGCGTTATGCTTGCCAGAGCCGCGCAGATTATGATAACAAAGCCCGATTGAATATTCTCGCGAAGAAAGGGAACGTAGTAAAATACCGAGGAGAGGATAGCCGAGAGAAGAACGAGTATAGCGTTGCTTCTGCTTGCCATAACTCCGGGTGTAACGATAGCAACGAACATCGCATAGATCGCAACGCCAAGTGCGGTGGTAATTATAGATGGGAGGATATTTCCCGCGATCGCCCCGAGCGCCGTACCCAAGGTCCAGCCGATGACCGGGGGCAGGATAAGACCGTACATATAGCGCTTACCGACAAGCCCGGGTCTTCCGGTCGCGACCGCAAATACCTCGTCGGTGTTTACGAACGCAAAGGGAAATCTGTCGCGAAGGCAAACGCTTTTACCAAGCTTTTGCGAAAGCGATACCGACATCAGAGCGTAGCGCATATTTATAACCAGCTGGGAGAGCGCAAGCTCAATATAAGAGCCGAAGGAAGCAATGATCGGCACAGCGGCAAGCTGACCCGCCGAGGTCATATTGAATAAGGATATAAGCGTTGCCTCAAGGATAGAAAGTCCGAGAGATGCCGCAAGAATGCCAAAGGCAAAGGATACCGAGATATATCCGAGGCCGATGGGAATGCCATCGCGTATTCCCCATAAGAAGCTATTGTTTTCCTTCATAAGCCCTATGCGACAGTGCCGCAGCTCCT
>JAFYRZ010000089.1 GCA_017546745.1 Clostridia bacterium | reverse complement strand
GTAGGTCCTTCTGCGAAGCTCCGCAGGCACCTGTCTTACGGTGATCGCGTGGAGGTCTACCACGCAGTAAAAGGTCTTATATTCCTCGCTGAAGCGCGAAAAGTTCTTTATCGCACCGAGGTAGTTTCCTATCGTGAGGTTTCCCGAGGGCTGTACACCCGAGAAAACGGTTTTCATTTCTCCGTTCATTTATTATCCTTTCGGCAAGGGTCGCCCCTCGCAAGTCAAATCAATAAATCAATTATACAACCAAACCGCGCTTTTGTCAAGTGCGGCGGACAAAATTGGTAAGGCGAGTAATTTTTCATAAAATATGGATAAAAATGCAAAAAAGAGAGCAATATTTTATAATTTGTTTGCTTTTGCATATTTGTTGTTAATAAATTATTCATATTTATATGTTATAATATGCGATAGTTTTATAAAAAAGTAAATATTTATTCTTTAAATAAGGCGGTGCTGCCGCCAAAAAATCGAAAGGAAATCGGCATCTGCCGAAAATACGAAAAATGGTCAAGGTAGAAAATCTGGTCAAGCGTTACGGTACTAACTACGCTGTAAATGGAATCAGCTTTGAGATAGGCGAGGGGGAGATCGTTGGTCTTCTCGGTCCTAACGGCGCGGGAAAGAGTACGACGATGAATATTCTTACGGGATACCTCTCCTCTACGTCGGGCGCGGCGTATATCAACGGTATCAATATCCTCGAGGATCCGATCGAGGCGAAAAAATACATAGGCTTCCTCCCCGAGCAGCCTCCGATATACCCGGATATGACGGTCGAGGAGTATCTTAACTTCGTCTTCGAGCTTAAGTCCTGCACCCTCTCTCGCGAGGAGCATCTTAAGGAGATAATGACGGTAACGAGAATTTACGACGTTAAGTCCCGTCTTATCAAGAACCTCTCGAAGGGATATAAGCAGAGAGTCGGTATTGCCCAGGCGCTCGTCGGCGACCCCAAGGTAATAATCTTTGACGAGCCGACCGTTGGTCTTGACCCCAAGCAGATACTTGAGGTAAGAAATCTTCTCAGGACCCTGGCCGAGAATCATACCGTTATCCTCTCCACCCACATTCTTGCAGAGGTGCAGGCTGTGTGCGAGAGAGTTATAATCCTTAACAAGGGAAGCATTATCGCGGACGCAAGGACGGACGAGATAGCAAGAACCATCAAGGGCGGCTACTCCTACCGCATCTACCTTTGCGGCAACCAGCGCGACGTTCTTTCCACCATCGGCGCAATAAACGGCGTTAAGTCTATAACCGCGACCGGTGAGCGCGACGGCGAGGCTCTTGCCTACGTTATCGAGACCGAGAAGAATATAGACGTCAGAAAGGCGGTCTTTGCCGCTTGCGCGCAGAAAAACTACGTGATATTCGGTCTTAGCCCCGAGGACTCCGACCTTGAGTCGGTATTCATTCGCCTCGTAGACGATGCTAACCGTCCTACCGAGGTAAGGTCCCGCCGCAGGGCGCGCTAAGAAAGTGAGGTAACTAAAAATGCTTGCAATATTTAAAAGAGAAATGCGTTCATATTTCACCGGTGTTATCGGATACGTCTTCCTCGTGCTTTTCCTCGCGGTCGGCGGAATCCTTTTCTGCTACACCACCCTTTATTCGATGTCCTCCGCGACCTCGTCCTATTTCCTGCTTATGCTTCTTTTCTCGGCTATCGTGCTTCCTCTTCTTACGATGAAGTCCTTTAGCGAGGAGCGCAAGCTTAAGACCGAGCAGCTTCTTCTTACCGCACCCGTTTCGATCCCCTCGATGGTTATCGGTAAGTTCCTTGCGTCCTACGTTATCTTCGCGGGCGCTCTCGTTTTCAATTCGCTCTACTTCCTCGTGCTTCTTCCTTACGCACAGGTAAAGATCGCAACGCTTATCGGAAGCCTTATCGCGCTTCTTCTCGTTGGCGCGGTGTTTATCGCGATAGGACTTTTCGTCTCCTCGCTTACCGAGAACCAGCTTTCTGCCGCTATCGGCACCATCGCTATCATTCTCGTGCTTCTCGCGATAGGACTTATAAACTCGCTTATCCCCTCGGATTACGCTATAAGATTCGTCTTTGACGCGATCTCGATCTTCACGAGATTCCAGAACTTCACCAACGGAATTTTTGACGTTGCGTCCTTCGTTTACTATATCTCGGTTGCGGCAGTATTCCTTTATCTCACTATGCGCATCTACGATCGCCGCAGATACAACTGATAAAAGAAAGAGATAAAAGGATTTTTGTATGAACAGATTTGAAAAATTGACCGCGGCGCTTCGCTCGCGTAACGGCTCGTCGGGAGTCTTTACCGCGATGCTGCTTGCGGTGGTTATAGCCTTGAACGTAGTTATCTACGCTCTGGCGCAGAGCTTCGGCTGGTATTTCTCGCCGATCTCCGAGGTAGACCTTTCGGTCAGCGGCTCTACCGATATCCTCTTTTCCGAGGCTAACGATGCGGTAAAGTCGGGAGAGATGGAAAAGGTCGTAATAAACTTCTGTATGGCAAGGGACGAGCTTGAGGTCCACGATCCCGGTATGTACGTTTTGCGTACCGCGGAAAATCTTGCCGAGCGCTATCCCGACCTTATCGAGCTTGAATTCCTGAACGTTTACCGCCAGGTCGACTCAAAGGGCAACTCGGTGGATATCACCAAGTATGCCAAGAGAGAGGGAATGGACGACGCGGTAATTCTTGAGACCTCGGTCATCTTCACTCACAAGAGCGAGGGAGGCGAGAATTTTAAGCTCGTTACCGACTATTATACCGCAGACGGCTTCTCGAGCTTCTTTACCCTGAAGAGCGACCTTACCGTTACCTCTTATAACGGTGAGGAGATAATCTCGGCTATGGTGAGCTGGGTGCTTCAGGACGAGCATCCTACGGCATACATCACCGTCGGTCACGGTGAGACCTCGTCGTCCTCGCTTACCGCGCTTCTTACCTGCGCGGGCTACAATATCGAGCTTATCGACCTTTCCACGATAGACGCGGCAAAGGAGGCGGAGCTTCTGGCTAACCCCAAAAACCTCGTTCTCGTATCCAACCCCACCTCCGACTTCGGTAAGGCGAAGGAGGGCTCGGGCAGGCGCGACGAGATCGAGCGACTTGAGAGCTTTCTCTCGGGCGGCGGAAATCTTTACGTTACCTTTGACCCGTACGTGCCGAGAAAGAATATTCTCGAATTAACGACCTTCCTTGAGGGTTACGGCATCGGCATCTCTACCACCGAGGTGGACGGCTATATTGCAAGGGATATCGTAAGAGACAGAGAAAACGCAATCTCGCCGGACGGCTTTACTATAATCGCGGAGTTTGCAGAGGGCGATACGGCGGGTAAGATCGCAAATATCGCCAAGACCTACGGCTCGGGCAAGGTGCTCGTAAGAGAGAGTGCCTCGCTTCTCGTTACCGAGAGCGAAAGGGCAACCGCATACCCCATACTTAAGAGCTCGGCGGCCTCCGTATGCGAGGTCGGCGGCAGCGTTACCGACAGAGAGGGCGGCTACACGGTCGCGGCAGGTGCTGCCGTACGCGGCAACGGCGGTCGTGACGGAGCTATCTTCGTTTGCTCCTCTACCTTCCTTACCGCAGACGACGTTATCGTTACCGAGGGATACTCCAACAAGGATTTCGTCTACGCGGTGTTTGCCGAGATCTTCGGCTCGCATACTCCCCCTTATGGAACGAACAGCATAGTTTCCTCGACCGGCAGGCTTGAGGGTCTTACTATGGGCGTTGCGAACGTATATACCGCCATCGCTATGCTTATACCCACCGCTATCGCAGTGCTCGGTGCGGTGCTTATCATAAAGAGAAAGAACAGGTAAGTCCATGAAAAATTCAATATTTAAGGGTAAGAGCGCACGCACGCGTCTTTTCGCGGCGATAAGCGTTTTTGCCGTACTCCTTTTATTCGGGCTTAACCTCCTTCTTACGGCGGTCGGCCTTAAAAACACGGTGTATCTCGACCTTACCCCCGAGGGGCTTTACTCGCTTACCGACAGAATGATCGAGGAATGTGAGTTTATAAACGAGCTTCCCGAGGAAAAGGAAATAAAGATCACCTTCTGCACGGATCCCGACAATCTCGTCGGCTCTACGGTCATGAGAGCGACCTATTTTATGGCTCTCAATCTTCAAAAGGAATTTGACAACGTTAAGGTCGAAACGGTGAACGCCGCGCTCGACCCCACGGCACTCGCAAGATACAAGACCACATCGCTCTCGACCATATCCGCGAGCGACGTTATAATCTCCTTTGGCGACAGATACAGAATTGCCTCGGCAAACTCCTTCTGGGGTCTTGACTCAAGCGGTGCGCTCTGGTCATATAACGGAGAATACAGGCTCGCGTCCATTCTTATGTCGCTCACCAGCCGTACCCAGCCGGTCGCCTACTTTATCACCGGCCACGGCGAGTCCTACTACGACCCTGACGCTCCCGAGAGCGAGATGAGCGTAAGGAACGCATATTTCGCGGATCTTCTCTCCGAGCGCGGTCTTTATATCAAGACCCTCGACCTCTCGGACGAGAGCATAACGAAGGTGCCCGACGATGCGGCGCTTCTTATAATCAACAATCCCACGAGAGATTTCGGCTTTGACGAGAGCCAGCTCGGCTCTCTTAAATACGTGTCCGAGCTTGAAATGATAGATAACTATCTCGTAAAGGGCAACGGCTCTCTTATGGTCTCCTTAAGCTACGATCTTCGCGATTACGAGGGCTACGAGGACGCTGTGGCGGAGGGCAAGCTCGACAGCTTCAACCCCTTGAAGAACCTTAAGATATTCCTCGCGGAGTGGGGCTTCAGCTTCAGCGATACGCAGGTAAAGGATAAGGGCAACTCCTACGACGCACAGGGCGAGAATATCATCGGCGTTTATTCGACCGAGGAGGATAGCTACGGTAACGCGATCTACGGCAATTACGCCTCGAGCGCATCCGCGCCCAAGATGGTGGTTACCAACTCGGGATATATCGAGTGCTCCTTTGGACTTAGCACGTCTATCCAGGAGCAGGGCTCGAGCGAGACCAAGCGCCAGTACGACAGCTTTATCTCGACGAGCGCGGGCGCTATCGGCTACGCGTATAACGAGTCTAAGGACGACTATTCCTACACCGCGACCGACCCCGGAGCGAAGGCGCTTGCGGCAGTCGTTGCAAGGCAGAGGCTCGACCCGGTTGAGACCACCTACACCTACTCCTACGTTTTCTGCGCTAACAGCAAGGATTTCTTCTCGAACGAGCTTCTCGGAAACCCCGCGTACGCTAACTACGACGTTATCTCTGCGGTGGTTGAGAATATGGTTAGAACCGATATCTTTGCGTCGAGCGATCTTGGCGGCAGCTCCATGAACTCCAAGAGCTTTGGCGGTAAGCAGCTCGCCTCCACCGTAATGTACGACTACGAGAATAAGGTCTACTCTCCCGATGCGACCGAGGTGGTAAAGATAAACAAGGGAATTACCCCCGCGGCAAAAACCGTGTTCTCGGTATTTATCTACGCAGTACCCGTTGCCATCGCTATACTTGGTATAAGCGTGGGCATTAAGCGTAAGTTTTTGTAATTTATGAGAGCTTACGCTGAAAGGAAAAACACATGATAGACAAGAAAAATATAACCAAAACCGATAAAAAGCTGATAGGCGCCGTTGCCCTTCTTCTCGTTGTCGCTATTCTCGTCGGCGCGTATTTCATAATAGGCGCGCTCTCGGGCGGAGGTGATGGCGGTAAGGATGACGACGACTTTGACCTCGAGCTTACCCCGGGCGAGTCCTACTACGCGGGCATTCCTATTGCTTACCCCCTGATCGAGTCCTCGAGGATGAAGAACATCGTTATCAACAAGCAAAACGGGGATAGCGATCTTACTCTTTCGTTTGCTCTGACGAGGCTTGGCGCAAGCGTTTACGGTAACAATTTCGTTATGTCCTACACGGGCGCTGACGGTGAGATACAGACCTACATTCCGGATATCGCCTTTGCGGACTCCTACTTTGATTACCAGGAGCTTTTCGCCTACACGAGCTCCACGACTACCGCATCCTCGCCGAAGATAACCTATATCACCTCGGCGCTCGGTGCGCTTTACTTCAACGACCGTATCGAGCTTTCCTCTGATGCCACCGAGAGGGCGGCACAGCTTAAAAAATACGGCTTTGACGATGAAAAGACGGTAATTCTCTTTACCTATACCAGAACCGGAGAGGACGGTAATCAGGTCGAGGAGAAGCACTCGATCACCATCGGAAAAAAGACCGTAAACGGCTCTACCTATTATTTCACCGTGGACGACAGACCCTACGTTTACGTAACGAGAACCAATTACTTTGATTACGCTCTCGTAAACTTTGAGTCCTTCCTCCACACGACCCTCGTTTCCGCGGGACTTTCCTCGGACGGCATCTACGAGCCGATGTTCACCCCGAACTATCAGCAGTATACCAACACCGTCTACACCTACGAGGTGGATGAGGATGGTAATATCAGGTATTACTACGTCAAGGACGGAGAAGAGATAACCGGCACGTCTCCCTGGTTTATCGGGGACAACGATCTTCTCGTTGGTATCTTTGATGCGAAAACGCCGATAGATTACGGCAAGGAGCTCCCGGGCGGAGACGATCCCTTTGCCGGAGTCGATGCCGACGGCTACTACCGCGGCAGCGACGTTACCCTTGAGCTTGATCTTTCGAGGATAAAGAGCGAGGCGGATTATATCTACGCGATAAATAAGCTCCTCGGCAAGACGGGCGAGGCGGATAACGCTACCGTCGGTAAGCAGGAGAATTTGACCCTCTCGGTGACCCTCGGCAAAAAGGATGCAGAGATAAAGACCGGCGAGGTCACTAAGTACGTCTATACCGTTACCGCTATCGAGGCGGTGCTTGGCGAGGGCGGCGAAAATGCTGCCGCGGGCACACCCGTTCTCGGCTGTGATGCGGTAAAGATCGCCTACACCTACACGGTAGACGGCGAGGCGGCAAACGGCGCAAGGGTTGCCCACGCGATAGTGAAGCTCGCGGAGCTTCCCGCAGAGGTTGGCGCGGCACTCTCGGCAATGAGCGTTGGCGATACCCCGAATTACGTCTTTGAGATCGACTGCTCCGAGGATAATGAGGAGTACAGGGTCGCAACGACCGTCGTTATCACCGACATCTTTAAGGTTACCACCGAGGCGGGCAAGTACCAGGAAAAGGTCACGGAAAATTCCGTCGTTTCCTTCCGCTTCTACACCGCGGAAAACGGTGTTAAGGTGACCGAGGTCGATACCGTTACCCTTTATCTCTCCGAGATAACCGACGACACCGACCCCTACTACGGCATAAAGCAGTTCCTTATCGGCAAGCCCATGGATCTTAACCAGAACCTTGTGGCAAGCACCAATTACAGATACTGCCAGCCGCTTTACGATTTTATAACCTACGAGGCAAAGGAGATCCTTTACGCTGTAAGAAGCGAGATCGTAACCTCCTTTGGCTTTATCAACGACTCGGACAGAGATCCCTTCTTTGGCGAGTCTATCTACGATAACTCTATCGAGAAATTCGACCCCACGAGCTCTAACAGAGTTTACGCGATAAACGCGGCATCCTGCGAGACGCTCGTCGCCCTGCTTGGCGGTATCGGCGAGAGCGCAAGCTCCTCCCTCGGCCTTAAGGGCATTGAGACGGTTGCCGTCGGCATCACGCCCGAGGTTATGGAGAAATACGGGCTTTACGCTCATACCATTTATTTCGAGCTTCCGAGAGGTATCTACGAGCCGCAGTACGCGGTCGGCACCGAGCTTAACGACTACGCGTGGTACGAGGTCATCGGCTATACGCTCTATATAAGCGAGACCGACCCCGTGACCGGACTTCGCTATATCGGCTCGGAGATGTACGACATAGTTGCCTCCGTAAACGGCGCGGATTTCGACTTCCTTGAGTCCTCCTTCGTTGAGCTTTGGGCAAGGCGAAATCTTCTTATGATCGACGTAAGCAAGATCGACACGGTCGAGGCAAGCTTTAATCTCACGGAATTCTATGGAGATTACAGGTTCGAGTTTGACCACGATCCGGTCTACCTCGCCGGCGGAAAGGTCTACGGAAACGAGAGCCAGGTTCCGGATAACGTGACCCCCACCAAGTACGACCTTATCACCATTATGGGTTATCTCTCGGGCGATGCCTCGGAGAATGCCTTCACCCGCTACCTTGCACAGAAGAATAAGAGCCGGGCTTGGCTTGGCGAGTTTTATCTTGACACCTCGGGAAAACCGAACAGCGGATATGACAACGCGGGCACGGGTAACTTTAAGTATCTTCTGCGTATGATGTACTCGCTCCACTACGACGGGCTCGTTGACGAGGCGGATAAGCTCGCGGCAGAGGAAAGACTGGCAAACGCAGAGGCGGAATATCTTCTCACTCTTAAATTCAAGACGGTCAAGAGCGACACCAAGTATTGCTATGGATTTACGAGGATCGACGACAGGCGCGTTATGGTATCTATCTGGTACGAGTATTCTGACGGCGTCGTTTCTAACCGCACCTCCGATTTCTATCTTTCTACCTTTGCATTTAAGAAGATCATCTTCGCGTTTGACGATCTTCTTAACGCGCGCCCGGTAGACCCCGAGCTTCTTCCCATTCTCCCCGAGGATAGGTAAAGAGAAGCTTTGACCCCCGGGGAGGGTAGGCGAAAAAAGACGCTTTGCCCTCCCGAAGAGGTCAAAATTAAAAATTTTTTATTAATATTATAAAAAATGTTTGCTTTTTTTGAAACATTGTGATATAATAGTGTGGCAATACCGCACGAAGCGGTTTTTTTGCCGTTGTAAAGACGATTAAATTTTCCCGAAAGGATCTATAATAAAATGAAGAAAAGAATCATAGCATTCCTCCTTCTTATCGCACTTGCAGTAGGCGTTCTCGCAAGCTGTGGATACAGCTACTCCGAAGACGATATGGGCAATTACGTTAAGACCACCGCTAACGAGATCAAGGAGCTTTTCGCAAAGCTTGAGATCAAGGACGGCGACTACACCACCGACCCCGAGATCAGAGCAAAGAAGCTCGCTGACGCGCTTCTTACCGCTTACTCCATTCTCGGCGAGAAGAAGACCGACGGCACCGCAGCTGACGGCGACGCAGTTTATTTCTACTACTTCGCAGTAGATCAGGACGCTCTTCCCGAGGGTGAGATCACCGCTCTTTCTAACAATCCCGAGGCTCTTGCGGGCAAGACCTTCTTTGCCTCCAACATGACCGGAAACGCGCTCGAGGTTCTTCTCGGCCTTAACATCGTTAAGGACGACAGCTTTGAGAAGGCATTCCTTGATGCTTGGGCAAACGCTAACTTCGAGTTCCTTGCATCTAAGGACGCAGTTGCAGATAATCCCGAGACCGAGGACACCGACGAGACCGCAGAGGCAGTTGTCGGTAACAACTACGACAGACTTACCTCCTCCTCTAACAAGGTTAAGGACGGTCAGGTTATCTACGTAACCTACACCAAGACCTGGACCGAGGTTGACGCAGAGGGCGTTACCACCCAGAAGAAGGAGACCTACACCAATATGCGTCTTTGGGCTGTTGAGGGCGACGAGTACACCACCGCACTCTACAACTCCTTTAAGGATAAGGGCGTTGGCTCCGTTGCAGACTTCTCTCTTCCTAAGGGTGACGTTGCAGGCTACTACTCCTTCACTAACGTAAAGATCAACTGGATCGTTGAGGACTCCACCAATGCGGCAGGCCTTTACGCTCCCATCGTATTCGAGTACACTCCCTATCCCGAGGCTTCTACCACCGCTAAGCCCGTTATGACCGTTGGTACCTCTACCATCGATAACGTTTCTCTTAAGGCTAAGAAGCTTACCTACTACGTATTCCCCGCATACTACACCGATTCTCCCGCTGAGGCAGACGTTACCGCAAGAGAGATCATCGAGGACATCCTTGGTGACAGCATCACCGCAGACGTATTCTCCGATGAGACCCTTGCACTTAAGAACGGCGACCTTACTCTTGAGACCCTTATCAACGGTGACTCCACCGCGACCGCTACCGGCGATAAGCTTTCTCTCTCCGATATCTTCTACTACATTAAATATCCCTCTTACGCTACCAAGGAGTCGAGCTCCGAGACCACTACTCAGGTAACCACCAGATACGAGGGCTACCTTGATGCAAGACTCAAGAAGATCGAGGCTATCGAGGGCATCGACGCGGCGGCTCTTGCAGATTTCAAGACCTACACCGAGGATACCCTTGAGGATAACTACAACGCTGAGATCATCGCTAACGTTGCAGACGCTATCTTCCACATCATCGACAAGCTCGAGATGAACAAGGACGCTAAAGGTAACGTTCTTCTTCCCGAGAAGGCTGTTGAGGAGATGTACGAGATCCTCTACGAGAACGCAGAGGCTACCTTCTACACCGGCACCGCTACCGTTGACGGTAAGACCGTTTCCAACTACTCCATCTACGGCACCTTCAAGCAGTATCTTATCGATACCAGAACCGAGGAGGGCGCTACCACCAAGCTTACGTTTGAAGAGGCTTGCGACAGAGTAAGAGACGACGCTCGTCAGTTCGTTGAGCGCGCGGTTAAGATCTACTACGTTGCAAACGTTTACGGTCTTCTTATCAGCGATAAGGACTACAAGGAGCTTACCTACGACGACGGTAATTACAGCTACTACGTAGGCTCTTACGGCGATATCGGCTTTAAGCTTGCTTACCAGTTTGATAAGCTCTTTACCGAGCTTCTCTACGTTGACGGTGAGAAGGCTGCTATCGAGGCTTATAAGACCGCTCTTGAGTCTGATCCCGATGCAAAGTACGACTTTGAGATCGAGTACGTTGACGGCAAGATCAAGTTCGACAACGTAACCTACACCATCATTACTGAGGACTAATAACAAACTTAAGGGGCTGTCTCGTTTTGAGGCAGCCCTTTCGGGAATAAGAGGATATTCGCCCCTTCGGGCGAGTGATATGTTCGCTCTGCGAACGTGATATGTCCTTCGGACGTGATATGCACCCTTCGGGCGCGTGATATGTTCGCTTCGCGAACGTTAATTATTCACTATTCACTATTCATTCTTCACTAATTCTTACAAAGGAGCCTGTATGAAGGAGATTCAGCTTTATACGGACGGTGCTTGCAGGGGAAACCCGGGGCGCGGAGGATGGGGAGCAATCCTCGTTTATGGAAAATACGAAAAGGAAATGTCGGGCGGTGCGGCACAGACCACCAACAACCGCATGGAGCTTACCGCGGCAATCGAGGGGCTTTCGGCGCTTAAGGAGGAGTGTAAGGTCACCCTTTACTCCGACTCGAAGTACGTCGTTGACGCATTTCTTGAGGGCTGGGTCTATGGCTGGGAGAAAAGCGGCTGGAGGCGCGGCAAGGAGGAGGTCAAAAACCCCGACCTTTGGATAAAGCTCTTAGAGCTTACCCGTCGCCACGAGGTAACCTTCGTTTGGGTGCGCGGACACAACGGACACGATTATAACGAAAGATGCGACAGGCTCGCGACCGAGTTTGCCGACTCTATCCCGACTATGCCCTTTTGAGGTAGGATATGGAAAAAAAGATACTTAATGCCGAGGAAAAGCGGCGCAAAATCATAATAATTTCGGCTATCGCGGCACTTTTTGCGCTCGTTTTCGGCATCGTAGCGGCGCTCGTTATTCCGTCGCTTCTTTCGCGCAGGGTTGATTACTTAAATGACGAGCTTGGGAAGTATATAGAGATCGACCGCGAGAGCTATCTTAACTACGTGCTTGAGGTCAACGCTGCCGAGCCGACCGCCCTCGAGATATCCGAGCTTATTATGCGCTCACAGGTGAAATATCGCGAGCTTTCGGGTCTCGGACAGTACAAGACTGAGGGCGAGATGGGTGTTGGCGACCTTATTCTTTTCAGGTATCACGCATACACCGACGAAGGTGCGATAAAGGGCGCAACGACGCTTACCGAGGGGCTTGTAGAATACACCCTTGGCGCGGGATTTTATATAATGAGCTCTGCCGTTTTGGGGCTTGACGAGGATATTATCGGCAAGAGGTTAGAGGATCTTTCCATGTCGCTCGGCACGGCGGGCACGGTCGGTGAGGGGATTGTTATTTACCTCTCCT
>JAFYRZ010000088.1 GCA_017546745.1 Clostridia bacterium | reverse complement strand
CTTGGGAATTCCGCCTATACCAAGAGCGAAGTCAAGGGAAAGCGAGCCGGTGGATACCGCGGAAACGTTCATTCCCACGTTCTCGCCAAGGCGCATAATAGAGCCCTTGCCGCATTCGCGCTCACTTCTCGACATTACCGTTTCAAGTGCGGCCTTCTTATCAGATACCGCCGCCTTTTCTATCTTTTCTGCCTGTGTCTTCTTCGTTGCCATGATGATCTCCTTTTCACATTGTTATATCAATTTGTTTTAAAACAGCTTTGTCGCGCCGATAGGACGTATTCTGAACGCCTCCGCCGCACCGTCACCAAAGACGGAATTCATATACCGGACGTACCCCTCAACCTCTTCCGTAGGAAGGAATACCTGTATAGTTCCCGCAAATCCACCTCCGTGAACTCGGAGGGCGCAGGACTTGCCCTCAAGATAACCATCGCTTATAGCGAGTGCGAGAGCAACCGACTGCTCGCTAGGTGTCTTTGAGGAATATACGTTCTGCAAATATTCAAACGAGGAGTGGCCGGATGCGCGTACCCCGTCGAGAAATCCCTGAACGTCGCTATTGAGAAGCGCCGTCTTTATCCTGCCGACCCTCTCGTTTTCCCTCATAAAATGTATCGAACGAAGCACGGCTCGGTCGCCGACACAACGCCTGATGTTGTTGAGGTTCTTTATTATATCCTCTTCCGTAAGACCGCGCAATACGTCGCGGCCAAGGAGCTTTGCCACACCCTTCATTTCCCCGGGCACGGCGGCGTAATCGTCGTTGAGGTCGGCGTGGCTTGCGCCGGCGTTCACGATACAAAGTGCGTACCCCGCATCGGAGAGCGAGAAGCTAATCGGCTCAACTATGGGAGAGTCCCCGTTTTCAAAATCTATATATACGAATCCGCCTACGGCACAAGCCATCTGGTCCATAAGACCGCAGGGCTTGCCAAAGTAAACGTTCTCAGCATATTTCGCTATTACCGCGAGCTCGCGATTATCGATCGCACCGCCGTTATAAAGGTGGTTCAAAAGATTGCCGAGCATGACCTCATAGGCCGCGCTGGAGGAAATTCCGCTACCCTCAGGCACTGCCGAGGTAAGATATGCGTCATATCCGCCGACAGCATATCCCGCATCGGAAAATCCGCGGCATACACCGGCAATAAGAGCGCCGGATGTGAATTTTTTAAAGTTTGCGGGATCGCCTACGTCGGAAAGCGCTACTCGCTCCTCGGCATATCCCTCGGAATACAGACGTACAACGCCCTCGTCATTCGTCGCGGCAACCGCTATAACGTCACGGTCGATCGAGCCGGCCAAAACGCATCCGTGGTTATGGTCGGTGTGGTTGCCGGATATTTCGCTTCTGCCGGGAACGGAGAAGACCGAGATCTCTCTCTCGTCGCCGTAAAGCTCAACGAACTTATCTATGGCCTTGACGATCCTGTCGGACGCGGCCGTAAGATCGGAGTAAAGGCACGCATAATCCTTAAGCGCGCCGCTTTTGATTTTTTCTTTGATCTCGTTTGGTTTCATACTAAAAATTCCTTATTTGCTCCTCTGCTATGGTAAGGATCTCTGCGAATATCTCATCCACGCCTCGCATCACTCCGTCCTCACGGTCAAGATATACGCGGCTTGCGCCCTCTTCGTGCCTGAACCAGGTAAGCTGACGCTTGGCGTATCTGCGAGAGGAGAGCTTGATTAGCTCGACGGCGTCCTCAAGCGAAGCTTCACCGTCAAGATAGGAGATTATCTCCTTATACCCGATCGCCTGTGCGGCGGTCGTTCCTTTTTTTAATTTACCGCTCTCATAGAGGTCTTTTACCTCGGAGAGCAGTCCCTCTTTCATCATTAAGTCGACACGCGTGTCGATTCTTTTATATAAGCTCTCTCTGTTATGAACGTCGAGAGTAATGATCTTAACGTCAAAATCTGCGCTTTTGCTTTTTGACAGCTTGTCAAAATAGCTTTTCGTTTTGCCCGTCATCTCGTATATCTCAATGGCACGGACAACGCGGCGCAGGTTGTTTTTGTGTATCGCGGCAGCACTTTCGGGATCGATCTCAAAGAGTCTTTGCCAAAGCGCGTCTACGTCGGCGTCCGACGTAATGGCAGCGAGCATTTTTTCTCTGTACTCGCGCGAGCTCTCGGGCACCTCGCACATCGGTGCGCGCATAACGGCGTCGACGTAAAGCCCCGTGCCACCGACGAAGATCGGGGTCTTTCCCCTCGCAACTATATCCTCAGCGACGGCAAGTGCCCCCGCCCTGTAGCTCTCAACGCTGAAGTCGCTTTCGGGGTCTACAAGGTCGAGCATATGGTGGCGCACCGCGGCGCGCTCCTCGGGAGTAGCCTTGGCCGTGCCGATATCCATGCCGCGATATATCTGCATAGAGTCGCAGGATATTATCTCGCCCGAAAGATTCTCGGCAAGCTTGATCGAAAACGCAGTCTTGCCGGAGGCCGTTGGGCCGGTTAGTGCTAAAGCACGTATCATTTGTTTATCCATTCAAGAAGGTCGGAGAAGACCTCATCGCTGTTTATTTCATTGAAAAGCTCGTGTCGCGCACCGGGATAGGACTTGTAATCCACCGAGGTGCATCCTGCCGCCAAAAGATGCTCGTATACGTAGAGCGGGCCCTTGCCGTAGTTGCCGACGGGGTCCATATCTCCGCTGATAACGAGTGTCGGCATATCCTTCGGATATGACTTGAACCACGTGCGCGAATTGACCTTGCCGATCATATCAAAGAGATCGGAATATCCCGCAGTTGTGAATATAAAGCGCAGAAGCTCGTCGTCCTTGCGGTCTGCAACGCGGGACGGGTCGCGCGTAAGCCACGCGTTTTTGCCGTCACTTTCCGGGAATTTAGAGTTATACGAGCCGAATGCCAGCCCGGTAATAAGCTTGCTTCTGTGCTTTCCGCCACGAAAAAGACGAACGGTGCCCGCGACGAGCTTGCCCATAGGTAAAAGCGGATTCGGGCCACCCGTGCCGTGGATTATGACCTTATCCATATCCGAGGGATATTTTGCGGCGTAGAGCCTTGTGATAAAGGAGCCCATACTGTGGCCTAAAACCGTAAGGGGCTTGCCGGCATAGCTTTCACGAAGCTTTTCGTTCATACGGTGCATATCCTCAACAAGATATTCGACGCCGTCTTTTTTTGCAAAATAACCAAACTCGTCCTTGGAGGCTACGGTTTTGCCGTGGCCGAGGTGATGGTGACCCGCAAAAACGTATCCCGCACCGGCAAGAAAATCGGCAAGCGCCTTATATCTGCCCACGTGGTCGATCATACCGTGTGCAAGCTGTACGACACCCCTGATCTCACCCCGAGGTTCGTAAATTTCCGCGTACACGTTGTGGATGCCGTCGGAGGACGGAAAGGTCAGCTCGGAAAAAACGCAATTCATATCTTGAAGATCCTTTAATTTAAAGTTAGTCCGCCGTTATATCTGCTCCGGCCTTTTTCTGATGAAGTCAAGCACCTCTGCCGCCGTGGGCGCAGATACTGCCGCGCCTGCACGTGATACCGCAACCGCGCCTGCGGCCGCGCCATACTTGACCGCGAGGGTCACGTCGCCGTGCGAGAGGTATTCGAGCAGCATTGCCGCGCCAAAGGTGTCCCCCGCCGCGGTGGTATCAACCACCTTTTCCGCACGGTATGAGGGAATCATGCTGTAATGCTTGCCGTCATAAATGAAAGCTCCGCGCTCACCCTGCTTGATAACGATATATTTACACTTGACTCTTTTCCAAAGAGCGAGTGCCGCGCGTAAGGATGAGTCAGCTCCGGCAGGCAAAATGCCGGTAAGCTCTGCAGTTTCGGTTTCGTTCGGACTGAATATCTCCACCTCAGGCAATGCCTCGAGGGGATAATCCGCGGATGCGGGTGCAGCATCGAGAAAGACGGGTATGCCGCGCGATGCCGCTATTTTTGTAGCCACGAGCGCCACGTCGAAGGAAATTTCAAAGTTAAGATAAACCGCATCGGGCTCTGACGAAAATGCGTCGAGCAGATTTTCACGTGTAAGGTTGGTGTTTGCACCGGGATAATAGATTATTCTGTTCTGCGCGTCGGATTCCTTTATAACTACGGCAAATCCGGTGGGGAAATCGCGGTCAACCTTCACGAAAGAGGTATCTAACCCCTCCTCCTTAAAGTAGCCGTAAAGCTTTTGGCCGTGCGTATCAGCACCGAGCTTGGTGCAGAAGGCAACGTCAGCGCCGAGTCGGGAGAGGGCTATTGCGGCATTTGCACCCTTTCCGCCGGGAGTATATGCCACGCCGCCGTCATCCACAACGGTTTCTCCCGCGGCCGGGATCTTATAGGTATTGAGCGAAAGATCCATATTGGAGCTTCCGATAACAAGTATTTTTTTAGTCATAGTTATACCCTTCAAAAGTTAAACGATTGCTTCATCGCTTCCGTGAAGCTTAAATACCTCACACTTCGGTGACAGCTCCTTGGCAATAGCGCCCTCTCTCTGACGGCAGGTGAATACGAAGCTCTGATGTCCCTGTTCGGCAAGGCTATAGATAGCCTTCATCATAGACTTTGCTCTTACGTTATCCTGGTGAGCGAAGCTCTCGTCAAATACGATCGGGGGCTTTTCGGTATAAAGCATATCGATAAGCGCCATTCTTACCGCAACGTAAGCGAGATCGCGAGTGCCGCCGGAAAGGAAGTCTACCGACTTGTCCATACCGAGCTGATCCTTAAAGGTGACCTTAAGGCCGTCGCTGACGTCAAATGAGGTGTATTTTTTGTTAGTCATTATCTCCATAAGTCCCGTGGAATACTCACCAAGACGAGGGGATATTTCATCGCGAAGATTATCGCTTGCATTTTCAATAGCCTTAAGAGCTATGTAGTAAGCCTTGTGCTGAGCCTTGAGCTCATCCATACGCTCTTCATTAGCGCGTATGCGTGCGTAGATTTCACCGGGGTCGGTGCTTCTCGTCTTTACAAGAGAGAGCTCTCGCTCAACCTCCTCGGCAAGCGCCTCCTGCGCGCTGATTATAAGTCTGTACTGCTCGATACCCTCCAGGATCGACTCGTATTCGACCTTTTCAAGCACACGGCGCTTGAAGGGGGGCACGAGCGCGCGGATATCTATCTCGCTCTTGCCGGCAAGCTTCTCGCGAAGGACGCGCACGCGCATTTCAATCTCGACCTTTTCATCGAGTATCGCCCTTTCGTCGGCTAGGAAGGCATATACCTTTTCTTCAAGAGCATCAAGGAATTCGCCAAGCTTTGAGTGGGGGGGCTCTTCTCCCCAACGGAGAATGACCTCAAGCAATACGTCCTTTGCTCTGTCGTATCTCTCCTTGCCCTCTTCAACAGCAAGTCTTGCGTTTTCGGTAGCGCGGATAAGGCTGTCGCGCTTTTCGCGAGCTTCTCTGATAACCGTAATCTTATCCTTGAGATCCTGCATAGACTCGGTTGAAAACTTATCGAATATAGCGTTAAGACGCTTTTTGTTCTTTCCGAGGAAAATGGCCATTGCGCCCGCTGTGCCAAGACCAGCCGCCATAAGGATAGCGAACGCAATTCTTGAAAGTGAACCTGCAAGCGCACCCTTGGCGACTATCTCCACGACCGCTGCGGCGATAGCTACAAGCGAAGAGCCGATAATAGCCGCAACGTTCTTAATCTGACTCTTACGAAGAGAAGTGGCGATGGACATTACCTGCTCCTCACCGCCGTTTTCGTCAGCGAGTGCGATCGCACCCTCGATCTCCTTGGTGATGCCTATTGCATTCTTTTCGTCGGTATAACGGTGATTTGCCTCAATGAGGTTTTTGTATGCATCGTCAACGCCCTTACGTGCGGCGGCGATGTCCGCAAGATACTGCGCCGTTGGCACAAATCCCGCGCGGGTGTTATCAAGAACAAAGGAATTATACTCCTCGTTCTTCTTTTCATGCTCCTCTTCCAGCTCGTGGAGCTTATCAAAGTCCTGGATTATAAGGAAATTCTTATAGCAAACGTCAAGGTCGATGAACTGATCTCTCTTTTCAATAGCCTCATCTCTGACGCTCTTGATTTCGTGCAGACGAGCTTCCATTTGAAGAACAGTCTTATTATCCTCGTCAGCCTGCTTGAATTTTGCTTCCAAATCCTCCGCGCGATGCATAAGATCATAGATCACGCCGCCCATGCAGTTCTGGTGCAAAAGGTTTTCCATCTTGACCGCAACCTTTGCCGCGGCGCGCTGGTTATTGATCTTCTCGCTTCCCGAAAAAAGTATGTTCTCAATCGACTCGCTGACCGAACCCTCGTTGATCGCGGAATCCCCGATCTGACCTACGAAAGCGGTGTTTTCAAAAAGGCTTCTGTCAACGCCGAAGAAGACCTCGCCGGCCGGGCTCTTGCCAAATGCGGGCGAACCGGTTTCAAGGTCAACTATCGTGGAATCCTCCTTGTAGGAAACTCTTCCGTTCTCCTCGACCTTTTCGGTGGAGCGGCTGATAAGATATTCCTTGCCCTTGACAAGCACGTGCATCGAGCCCTCCGCTCTGCCGTTAAGCCAGTTAATGCGCTTAACACGTTCAGAGAGAACCTCCTTTTCCGCGCCACCGTCAAAGCCGTAAAGCATATACTTTATGAATGCGGCGATAGTG
>JAFYRZ010000087.1 GCA_017546745.1 Clostridia bacterium | reverse complement strand
CTAAGGTAACCAAAAACGGCGCTACTATGGCGTTTATAAAGGTAGAGGACAGGTCCTCCGAGATAGACGTTATAGTTTTTGCAAGACAGTATGAAAGATTTTCCTCCCAGCTTCAGCCTGATGAGGCGGTGCTTATTTCGGGCTCTATCTCCAAGGAGGAGGGGGAGGCGGCAAGAATTCTGCTTTCTGAAATCGAGCCGTTATCAAGCACTCGCGCAAGGCTTTCCGCTCAAGACAAAAAGGCAGCGGAAAAGACCGGAGACGAGCCGAGGGAGCAAAGAGTATACGTCAAGGTGAAGAACCTTATGGACCCGCGTATACAGAAGATATACCGCGTTTGCGCTTTTAACAAGGGCACTTGTAAGGTCGTTGTTTTTGACGAAAGCACGAGAAAATACTCGGCACTTAAGGACGCGCTCATCGCTCCTACGCCAAAGGCTATGGAAAAGCTTTGTGAGATATTCTCAAAGGACTGCGTAGTTCTGAGGTAGCTATTGACAATCATATCGCATCGGTGTATAATAATTAAACGCGTATGATATTCGGTGTTAAGAATAAAATATATGTGAAAGGATTTGAACATGCCTGATTTTCTTGTAGATGCGGCGCTGGTCTTAGTGGTGTTTATCGGAACGGTCATTGGCTATAAGCGCGGATTTATCGCCTTCGTTGCAAAGCCGTTAAAATTCGTTTTATCCCTTGGACTTTCCTTTGGATATGCGACAAGGTTTGCTTCATCGGTTGTAACCCCTATGATCGAAGCCCCTGCAACCAAATATCTGAAGGAATTTCTTTACACGAACTGTCAGAATATTACCGCACAAAACGTAAAGGATGAGCTTCCTACGATGCTCAAGATCGCGGCGGCAACCTTTAACGTTGACGTAAGCCAGGTTGCCTCCGATGCTACGGGCACTGTTGTCGACGCGCTTGCAGACAAGCTTACCGCTCCCGTGATCGGCGTTATATCAACGGTAATTTCCTTCGTCGTTCTGCTGATAATTCTTAATATTGCCCTCGCGATTGCTATCGGAATTGTTAAGGCGCTTTTTAAGAACGGTGTTCTCGGCTTCTTTAACAAGGGCCTTGGCCTTGTATTCGGCTTTGCCTTTTCATTCGTCGTTGCCTGGGCGCTTGCTGTCGGCTTCGATTTCGTTATTCACCTCCCATCGCTTGCGGATAACGCGTGGATACAGAGCTTTGAGGGCGGTGCGATATACAGATTCTTTAATGAATATAATCCAATAGAGCTTTTGCTCAGTTTTTAATAAGGTAGATTTTGGTATAAAATATGAACTTTCAAATTTGTGCGAGATGTAAAAAGCTTCCTGCGATGGTTTTTATAACTCGATTGGAAAATGAAAAAACGGTTAACGAGGGCATTTGTCTTAAGTGCGCAAGTGAGCTTGGAATTAAGCCGGTAAACGATATGCTTAGCAGAATGGGAATAGACGAGGATGCGATACGCGATATGTCTCACGAGATAAACGATCTCGTTGAGAATATGGATATGACCGCGATGACCGAGGCCTCGAATGACCCCGATAACCCTAAGGTTCCTACGTTTAATCTCGGCGAGCTCTTCGGTATGGGCGCTAATATGGGCCCTAAGGGAAAACCCAAAAAGGGCGGAGGCCAGGGACAGGCGGAGGATAACAAGAAAGCACTCCGCGCCTACTGCACCAACCTTAACGAAAGAGCTATCGCCGGTAAGATCGACCGCATTGTCGGCCGCGAGCGCGAGATCGAGAGAATGATACAAATTCTTTCAAGGCGACAGAAGAATAACCCCTGTCTTATAGGTGAGCCCGGCGTTGGTAAGACCGCGATCGTGGAGGAGCTTGCCGAAAGGATAGTTGAGGGCAGAGTTCCCGAAAATCTTGCGGGATATGAGATCTGGATGCTTGATATGACAGCGCTCGTTGCAGGCACGCAGTTCAGAGGACAGTTTGAGTCAAGGATTTTGGCGCTTCTTAAGGAGATAAAGGCGGCGGGAAATATAATCCTTATGATAGACGAGGTGCATAATATTGCCGGTGCAGGAGAGACCTCCGACGGTAGTATGAGTGCCGCAAATCTTCTTAAGCCCGCGCTCTCAAGGGGCGAGATCAGAGTTATAGGTGCAACCACGCTTAAGGAATACCGTAAGCATATAGAAAAGGACAGCGCACTTGAAAGAAGATTCCAGCCGGTAAAGGTAGACGAGCCCTCGGTCGAGGAAACGGTCGAAATTATCCGCGGAATAAAGAAGTATTACGAGAGCTTCCACGGTGTTATAGTTCCTGACGAGATGTCCCGCCTTGCGGCAAGGCTCTCGGAAAGATATATCACCGATAGATTTCTTCCCGATAAGGCAATAGACCTTATAGACGAGGCGGCGGCAAAGGTCGCGCTTAATTCTCCCGAGCTTAACGAGAAGCGCCGCACCGAAAAGCGCCTTTTGGCTATTGAAAAGGAAATCACCGATATCGAGGCAAAGCTTTCGGCGCCCGAGGGACAGACCGAGTCTAACTACGGTGCACTCGCAGAGAAAAAGAGCGAGAAGATGCGCCTTGAGGAAAGGAGCCGTGAGCTAACCGAGGCTATAAAGCTTGTCAGAGTAACGGCAAACGATCTTTATAAGGTCGTTGAGGTTTGGACGGGTATTCCCGCATCCGAGCTTAGCGCAGGGGATATTGGCGCGCTTAACGGTCTTTACGATAGAATAAGCGCAAAGATTATCGGACAGGATGAGGCTGTCAGCGCTGTCGTTCGCGCGATAAAGCGTAAGCGTGCGGGTGTTTCATACAGACGCAGTCCCGTTTCTATGATCTTCGCGGGTCCTACCGGTGTTGGTAAGACCGAGCTTGTAAAGGTTTTAGCAAACGACCTCTTTAAGCAGCCCGAGGCTCTTATAAGACTTGATATGTCGGAGTTTATGGAGAAGCACTCGGTGTCCAAGATAGTTGGAGCGCCTCCCGGCTACGTCGGCTACGACGAGGCAGGTCAGCTCACCGAGAAGATCCGCCGCCGTCCTTATTCTGTGATACTTTTTGACGAGATAGAAAAGGCGCACCCCGACGTGCTTAACATTCTTCTTCAGGTGCTTGACGACGGTATCATCACAGACGCACAGGGAAGACAGATAAGCTTTGAGAACACGGTCATCATAATGACCACAAATGCGGGAAGCGAGACCTCCTCCGGTATTTCCGGCTTTGCAGAGAAGCGCGAGATGCTTGCAAAGGATAAGACCGAGAAGGCACTCTTCTCATTCCTGCGCCCCGAGTTTATCAACAGAGTTGACGAGATAATCACGTTCCGTCACCTCTCTCGTGCGGATTTTGTCAAGATCGCGGCTATTATGCTCGGCGATCTTCGCGAGCATCTTTCAGGACAGGGAATTAAGCTTGCATACAGCGATGAGGTTCTTTCCTTTATTGCCGAAAGCTCGTATTCTGAGAAATTCGGTGCAAGAAATATGAGAAGATTTATCGAGAGAAATATTGAGGATAAGCTTGCATCCTTGATCATCGACAACTACGACTCGCGTCTATCGGGCTTCGCGCTTTCCGTAAAGGACGGGGAGATCAAGGTGGATTTCATTTGATTACTAAAACAGGAGATATATAACAATGGCAGAATGTTCACATAACTGCTCTACCTGCTCGCAGAAATGCTCTAAGGAGTCTCTCCTTGAGCCGGGAAATAAGGCG
>JAFYRZ010000086.1 GCA_017546745.1 Clostridia bacterium | reverse complement strand
CAAGCTATTTTATAAAGTTCTATTGTTTTTGTTTCGTTTCAGTTTAGAAAGAGAATGTAGAATTACGGTGTAAAATGTAAATTATACTTTTCTACAAGTACAACGAGGTGCTTCAATGAGTACGAAATTTATTGACGGAAAATGCTATTTAAAAATGCTCTCAGGCGGCGCGGCTATGCTCTCGCTTCATACCGAGGAGCTTAACGCGCTGAACGTTTTCCCGGTTGCGGACGGTGATACCGGAACTAATATGCTAAAGACCATAGAGGGCGGACTTTCGGCGGCGGTCGATTCCGACTCCATTGGCGAGGTATCGAAGAAATTCTCGCGCGGAATATTGCTCGGTGCAAGAGGAAACTCAGGTGTTATTCTCTCGCAGATATTCGCGGGATTGAACGAGGTATTATCCGAAAAGGCGGAGGTTGACGCAGAGGCGCTCGTCAAGGCGTACAGGCAAGGCATAGACCGTTCCTACGCAGCGGTACAAAAGCCGACCGAGGGAACGATACTTACGGTGTTCCGCGAAAGCACGGAATACGCGGCTAAAAATATAAATGCAGACTCCTCCGTAGAGGATTTTTACCGCTTACATATCGAGGAGGCGAAGCGATCTCTCAAAAGAACGCCCGAATTGCTGCCCGCACTTGCCGAGGCGGGGGTCGTCGACTCCGGTGCTGCGGGATATCTTAATATCGCCATCGGTATGTTGGATGCGCTCGAGGGCAAGGAAATCACCTACGAGCCGACTGAAAAAAAGAGCGAGGGGGCGGTGGATATCGACCGCTTTACCCGCGACAGCGTGCTTGAATTCGGCTATTGCACGGAATTTCTTTTAAGGCTTACCACGGCAAAGGCCGACTATAAGACCTTTGAGGTTTCCCGTGCAGTTGACGTCCTAAAGGAGCTTGGCGGCGAGAGCATCGTTGCATACAAGGAGGAGGATATCCTCAAGGTGCATGTTCACACGTTTAACCCCGGTGCGGTGCTTTCGAAAATGCAGGAGTACGGAGAGTTTTTGACGGTAAAGATCGAAAATATGAGCCTTGGCCACAGCGACACACCGAAAAAGTCGGTGAAAAAGGATTTTGCGGTTGTTGCCGTAGCGCAGGGCGAGGGAATGTCATCACTCTTCACCGATATGGGTGCAGATATGATCGTATCCGGCGGACAGAGCGCTAATCCCGCGATATCGGATTTCGTTGATGCGTTTGGGGCGTGCGATGCGGAAAGCATTATAGTTCTGCCGAACAACAAAAACATTATTCTTGCCGCACGACAGGCGGCGGAGCTTTACACCGACGCAAGAGTTTGCGTTTTGAACACCAAGAATATGGCGCAGGGCTATGCCGCCCTCTCGGTTATAACCCCGGGAATAAAGGATATCGATGCACTTATCACGAGTGCCGAGCGCGCGGCGGCGGACGTTATCGGTGGTGAGATCACACGCGCAGTGCGCGACACGGTGGTCAACGAAAGAGAGATACACGAGGGAGACTATATTGCAATAAGCGGCGGCGAGATCGTATCGGTAGAGAAAACTCCCGAGGACGCGCTTTGCACGATGCTTGCGGAGGCGGATATCGATCTTTGCGAGATCATTACCCTTTTCGTTGGAAAGGGTGTTTCCGACGAGCGCCGCGCGGCTCTTACCGAGAGACTGAAGGAGCTATACGAGGATTTCGAAATAAACGTTTACGAGGGCGGACAGGACGTTTACGACTATCTTGTCGCCGTCGAGTAAGGAGCTATTATGGTAAAGCTTTTGATAGACACCAAGGGCGGCGACAACGGTCCTGCCGTTATGGTAAAGGGCGCGTGTGATGCGCTTGTGAAATTCCCCGAATTAGCCGTTGTTTTATCGGGCGACGAGGCGGTTATAAGAGAGGAGTGCGAAAAGCTCGGAGCGCCTATGGAGCGCATCGAGATACTTGACGCAGTTGGCGAGATCACCAACTACGACAACCCCGCAGAGGCGCTTTTCCACAAGACAGATTCCTCTATGCTTAAGGGACTTTCCGCCCTCTCTGCGCGCGAGGATATCTTTGGAATGATATCCTCAGGAAACACGGGAGTTCTTCTTACGGGGGCAATGAGATACGCATCGGGCGCGGAGCGCGTTCGCCCTGCTCTTGCGGCGGTGCTTCCCACCTCGGACGGCGGTTTTTGCTGTCTTGTTGACACGGGTGCAACGATAGACTGCACACCGCAGATGCTCGTTCATTTCGCAAGGCTCGGCACGGAATTTATGAAACTTACATACGGAATAGAAAGCCCACGCGTGGGGCTTCTCTCAAACGGAGCCGAGTCCACCAAGGGCAACAAGCTCGTTAAGGAAACCTACCCCCTGCTCCTCGAGGACGATGCCTTGAATTTTGTCGGAAACGTTGAGGGAAACACCGCCCTCTCGGGAAGTTGTGACGTGCTTGTTTGCGACGGATTTGCCGGAAACCAGGTGCTTAAGGTGACCGAGGGCACGGCAACGCGTATCATTACGGATATTATGAAGTATGCCTATCGCAAGAATTCGGACGAGATCAAAATGCTCGGCGCACATCTTATGAGCATTTACGATATCGGATCTCTTGGCGGCGGAGTTATTCTCGGCGTTAAGAAGCCCGTCATAAAGACGAGAGGAAACGCCAAGGAGGCGGCAGTCGTTAATACCTCCGAGATGCTTATAAATATGGCATCGCACAAGGCGGTATTTGATAAAAACAGAAATAAGATTTAACGAGGTATATTATGTCGAAGATCAAAATTATGTGCACGTCAACAGGCTGTATCGAATATGCGCCCGAGCGCTACCGAAGCCTTGGAATAGAGATCATACGCGTACACGTTTTCTTTAACGGAAAGGAATATAAAGAGGGGCTTGACCTTGACCCGGTCGACTTTTACAGCCAGCTTGAAACATTAGATGACCCGAGAAACAATCTTCCCTACACCGGCATGCCCGACACGGAGGAGATAATGGACGCCTTTGAGCGCGCTATTTCCGACGGATACGACGAGGTCATCGTTTATACCCTTTCTGCGGCTCTCGGCGGAACATATAACAAGATATCACTTGTTGCAAAGGACTTTCAGGACAGAATAAAGATACACGTTATCGACACCCACCTCACCTGCTTTGGCGAGGGATTGCTCGCTATAAAGGCGCAGGAGTATGCCGCGCGCGGAATGTCGAGCGAGGAGATACTTAAGGAAACGCGCTGGTCTATGGATCACCAGGAGTTTATCGGAGTTGACGGTAAGCTCGACTACCTTATCTACAACGGCAGACTTAAGGGCGGAAAAGCTTTTCTCGGTCAGCTTCTTAACATCTGCCCCGTTATCCACTTCTCAAAGGAGGGCGAGATCGTTCCCCTTGAGAGCGTGCGTACACCGAAGAAGGCCTTGGCAAGAACCTGCGAGATGTTAAAGGAAATGATAGGCGACAGAGACCCCAAGGACTATCTGCTCTGGCATATATACACGGGTCCCTCTCTGCTAAAAACTCTTAAAGAGATTGAGGGCAAATTCGGAATAGAGACCAACCACGAGGCGGTTATAATGTCGCCCGTAAGCGGCTCTCACAACGGCCCCTGGCTTGCCGGCTACGGACTTTTGTTCTTACGCCGTGAGGACGAGAAATTGGAGGGCTGATATGGTATCTGTAAAAGAGGTAAAAACGGCTCGTGATATAAAGGAATTTATTGAATTCCCCTTAAGGCTTTACAAGGATTGCCCCTATTTCGTTCCTCCCCTTTACTCGGACGAGAAAAAGCTTTTGCGCTCGGGCGGCTGCTCGGACACGGCGGAGTCAGTATTTTTTCTTGCGGAAAGAGACGGAAAGACGGTCGGAAGAATTCAGGCTATAATTCAAAAGCAGTATAACGAGATACACGGCACGAGCGATGCGCGCTTCACGAGGTTTGACGCTATAAACGACCGCGAGGTCGCGGATGCCCTCTTCTCTTCGGCAGAGGGTTGGGCACGCGAGCGCGGAATGACGAAGATATGCGGTCCGCTTGGCTACGACGACCTTGACAGAGAGGGACTTCTTATCGAGGGCTTTGAGGAAAACTCGACCTTTGAGGAGCAGTACAACTATGAGTATTACGCATCTCTTATAGAGAGTTGCGGCTTTACGACCGACGTCGACTGGCTCGAATACGAATTAAGAATGCCCGAGAAGAGAAACGAAATGCTCGCGAGGGTTGCAAAGAGGACTATGGAGATGCACGGTCTTCATATCGCAAGCACCGATCTTAAAAAGAGAGATTATATCAAGAAATACCGCGACGGATTTTTTGAATGTCTTGACGTTTGCTACCGCCACCTTTACGGAACGGTGCCGATCTCTCCCGAAAAGCAGGACGAGCTTATCGAGCAGTTTATGATGATCGTTAATAAGGAGTATCTGGTCTTTATCTGCGACAAGGATGAGAGGGTTGTAGGCTTCGGTCTTTGCTTCCCTGCTATTGGCGATGCGGTAAAGAAAAGCGGCGGCAGGCTTACCCCCGCGACGCTATTCAGAATACTTAAGGCGGTAAAAAATCCCGAAACCATCGACCTCGGCTTGGTTGCTATACGCCCCGAGTATCAGAACGCGGGCATCAATGCCGTAATCATCAACGGTATGCTTGATATCCTTGCGGAGGGGAAGGTAAAGAGGTGCGAGACGAACCTTAACCTTGAGAGCAACACGGCAGTACAGGCACAGTGGAAATACTTTAACGCGCGCCAGCACAAGCGCAGAAGATCTTATAAGAAAATTTTGGAGGCTAAAGATGCTTAACAGATTAAAGGAAATACTCGGCAAGGTTTTGCCCGACGTTGATATGACTGCGGTAAACGAGGACACGAGACTTATCGACGACCTCGGCTTTGACTCACTTGCTATGATGATGATGGCAATGGAGCTCGAGGACGCTTTCGGATTCAAATTCTCCGAGCTTGTGAGATTTGAAACTGTCGGCGACGTTTGCGGATATCTTGAGAGCCGCGTATAAGTGCAGCAATTAAATAAAAGCCACGGCAAAGACTGCGATCACTCAAAATGGACCTTTGAGGTAGGGGTTAGCTCTATGCCGTGGCTTTTTCTTTTTCAAATTTGCTCTTGACTTGAATTTAAAATAATGGTATTATAGTTATATAAAATATTTTGGAGGAAATTATGAGGTCAAAGCTTAAGACTTTAATATCAATAATTCTTATCCTTGTAACGCTCGTATCCTGCACGCCCGGCGGTGGCGCAGACAACGAAACGCCCGGCGGTAACACAGGTGACGGCGGTACAACGGACGTAACACCGGGCGGACAGATTCCGCAGAAGCCGGGAGTCGTTCTGTTTGACAAAAACACGGCTTATAAGATAGTTGTCGCAGAGGGAGCGTCGGATAGCATTTTAGGTATTGCCGAGGATTTCCGTGCGGCGCTTGACGCTATGACGGAGGCTGACGTCGAGGTAGTGACCGATGCTCTCGGAGAGGGTGAAGAGCCCGACGCGGGTGCGCTCGAGATACTTATCGCGAACACCAACCGCCCCGAGTCTAAGGACATTATCAAGGACCTTTCATATTTGGACTATTCTATCAAGAGGGTCGGCGGCAAGGTGGTAATCGCCGCGCTTTCTGACGATCTTCTTATAGAGGCTATCAATTACTGTCTTGAAAATCTTATCGTTATCGACGACGACGGCACGGACAAGGCCGTAAGACTTAAGAGCGGATACACAAGCAAATCTGCCATTAAGGATATCATCACCTCCTCCGCGGAGCTTAGCGAATATAAAATAGTTTACGCATTTGATAATGCCGAGATGAAGGCTAACGCGGAGTATCTCGCATCACTTATCGCGGACTTTTGCGGTGTGACGCTCGAATGTATCGACGATAACACCGTTCCCTCCCAAAAGGAGATCGTTCTCGGTATGACTACGAGGGGAGAGGCGGCGCTTCTTAAGGATTTAACGGCGATCGACTATATTATTAAGGTTATCGGCAAGAAAATAGTAATAGGCGCACGTATGGATAACGTTAACAGGAGCGCTATCGATGCTTTCGCAAAAGTATTTTTATCAGGCGTTTACACCGACGGCTTCCGTATCTCGGGTACCTACGACTACGCGGATATGGGAAGAGCGACGATAAAGGACGCTTACGATCCTACCCTTGCCGAGGGTGCTGACCTTCGTATTATGTCCTTTAATATCCTTGCAGAGCTTTGGGACGACGATGCAAAGGCTACTCTTCCTGGCCGCGACAAGAACGTTGCCAACATCCTTCTTACTTATTTGCCCGACGTCGTAGCGCTTCAGGAAAACACGCCTATGTGGTACGGGCTTCTTGAGGAACGTCTTGCGGGTATATATGAGTATGCGATCTATAAGAGCCCCTCGGGCGCGCCCTGCTACACAACTATTATGTATAACACTCGCACGACCGAGCTTATCGAGTGTACTGCCAAGCTTTACACCACACGTAACAGCAGTAGCAGCCGTGTTCTTACCATCGCGCGTATGCGCCGCAAGTCGGATGGCGCGGAGTTTATCGTTACGAACACGCACTGGGATATAACCGACGATAAACGACAGGCGCAGCTGCCGGAAAATACCACGTGGATAAACGATCTTCAGGAGCAGTATGACGTTCCGATCTTCGCATGCGGCGACTATAACTCTAACGAAAAGGATCTTTTCAAGACTTTCCTTCAGAACACGAAGATGACCGACCCGAGATACAATGCCGCAACCGTTGTTAACGCGGGAAAAACCACGCACACGCTTGGTCTATATCCGCAAGCCGCGAGCGATGCGCTTTGCATCGACCATATCGCTGTCCGCGAGGGACAGGACGTCCTCTTCTACAATAGATTGACTCTCGACGAGGCGAAAGACGCCTCCGACCACTGCCCTATTTATATCGACGTTAAGTTGAATACCAAGGGGTAAAACAAAAAGCCATTCGCACCGCGAATGGCTTTTTTTGGCTTAAACGTGATAAAAGGTCAACTTCAGCAGGTAAAACTGAAAAAAGGTCAATTTTGATGATTATGACAGTCCTTTTTATCGTCATACTATTTACGGTAATTCATCTTGTTTTGTAAACCCACAGAAAACGTCGCCATTAAAATAAAGTGTTATTCGATCACCAACGGAAACGGCAAGATAGCTCTCTTCATCGATCATAATATCAAATGTTTCGCCGTTATTTGTGAGATATGTTATGTAAAATTCTTTAACCGTTTTTGGAGACTTTATTCCATAAAGTCCAACGCCGCAACGCATATCTTGAATCGTCGCGTTTACTTCGGTATATTGAATTTCGGAATCATCCTCGAGCATGGCAATTCTTTTGGCTTCTTCCTCGGCTAAAAACTCCTTGAGCGATTTTCCGCCTCTTTGAGCTTTCTCTGCTTTCTCCTGTTTTATCGCAACAATAAACAGAATAACCATGAACGCTATGATTGCTAAACCAGCTATGACAATCGAGATTATTTCAAGTGTTTCCATATACCCACCGCCTTTCTTGCTCTCATTATACCACAAAATTGCGGGGAGTGCAAGGGGATTTTAAATGAAGCATTCGCAGTGCGAATGGCTTTTTTATTTAGCGCTGGCAGAAGGTAAGCAAGGGAAAACAGTTGATAACTGTTTTTCGTGACCCGCCCGAGCAAAACAAGAAGTTGCAGGAGTGAGTGTATCGAACGACGCACAACGACTATGCTTTTCAAACGAGGCTATGTAAATTATATTTTCCAATCATCTAACAATTCTTGAAAGTAGAAACTATCGTATTCTCCGAGTAAAGGTTCGATGTTGATTTGACTAAGCCATCTATCGTGTTTTTGGCACCATTCAACAACATTCTTGTCAGCTTCATATTGCGGCGGTTCTACCAAAGTAATAATTGCTCCGCTTTTTGAGCCATAGCCATCGATGAATCCAAATGCAAAAAGATTGATTTTTTCGTCTAATGGATAAGGGCTTATAAATGTGAAATTAAATTCTTTAGATGCTTTTACAAATTGCTGTCTTACTTTCTCAATGTTTTCTTGGGTCATAATTCCACCGCCTTTCTTTGCTCCATTATACCACAAAATTGCGGGGAGTGCAAGGGGTTGCGAAGCAAATCACGCCAAAGGCGTGGATGGAATCCGCAGCTTGCCTGCGGTATGGAATCAGCCAAAGGGGCTGGATGGAATCATCACGAAGTGATGTATGGCATCAATCCGAAGGAGAGATACACGCTGGCGCGTGATGCCATACGCCTGCGGCGATTACATACCAATCCTTCGAATTGGATAAAAAAATTCCATCGCAACTGCGATGGAATTTTTTTGTGATGCTATTTCAAAATCGATCCGTACCACAAGTTTTTTCGAAATCGGTCCGTGTTTTAAGGCACGAGGATAGACTTATCCCTTGGCGGTGATGGGAGCTGCACTTAACCGCTGTCTTCCGGGGTGCTACTCTATGCTTGTAAACGAGCTATGTACGTTATTCGAGATTTTAAGATTTCTTGTTAAATATTTTTTCAAACAATCTCACAAGTGCAGATTCATAATTCTTCCCAAAATGCTTGAATATGAAATGGCAAATGATTTGTATGACGATAGCAATTATGAAATATCCGCCAATCGTTGCGGCATAATATTGCCACGGGAAAGAATTTAATAAACCGATTATAAGGAAAAGGGCGGGAATTGCGAGAATTTCTATCAAATTCCAAACCACATAAACGATTGTAAAAATAACACCTAACAATTTCAAAAAGACTTTCATTTGTTTTCCTTTGCCGTGTTGATGGAGGCGATACCGCCTTTCTTTTTTTCATTATACCACAAAATCGATCCGTGTTTTAAGGCAAGCGGATAGACTTATCCCTTGGCGGTGATGGTAGCAGCACTTGACCGCTGTCTTCCGGGGTGCTACTCTATGCTTGT
>JAFYRZ010000085.1 GCA_017546745.1 Clostridia bacterium | reverse complement strand
GGAATGCTCTCCTTAGCCTCAAGCACCTCACCGCAGACCGAGCAATGCACCCCTGCGGTAAGTCCCGTGGTCGTACAAGTGGGTGCTATCGCCGGGTCTGTCCTTTCGGTATGTCCGAGGGCGGGCAGAGCCGTTTGCGCTATGAGAACGGTATCGCACTCGGAGCAATATATGCCCAAGGTAAGACCTGCCTTGGTGCAGGTCGGGGCTACGGCATCTACGGTCACCTTGCTGTGACCGAGAGCGTCAACGTTATTATCAACGTAGGAAAATCCGCAATGGCAGGCGTGGGTGGTATAGCCGTTTTCGGTACAGGTGGGCGGAGTGGTTAGCGAATTATAAGTATGCCCCGTCGCGGGAATGCTCTCCTTAGCCTCAAGCACCTCACCGCAGACCGAGCAGGTCGTACCGACCGTGAAGCCCTCATCGGTACAGGTCGGCGCCTTATATTCCCCCTCCTCTGCGGTGTGGGCGAGGGCGGGGACGGTGGCTTGCGCGACAAGTACCTCACGGCAGACCGAGCAATGCACCCCTGCGGTAAGTCCCGTGCTTGTGCAGGTGGGTGCTATCGCAGGGTCGGTGACCTCTCTGTGTGGCTTCTTTTCTACGGTGACCTTCTCGGTGGAGATAAGCGCGTCGCAGGCCGAGCAATACACGACGAGGTCGTACGAGCCCTTGGCGCTGCAGGTCGAGTCGGTAAAGCTCTCGGTCACAGGCGCGGCAGGAGTATGCGTAGTAAGCTTATCTATCGGAGTGACCTCAAGTATCTCTTTGCATTTCGAGCATTCGGTATGCCCAACACCCTCGTTTTTACAGGTCGGAGCGGTGTCGATTATCAGGTCTGTCGGCGCGTGGATACATAGCCATTTTGCATAAAGGCTAACCTCTCCCGAGATGGGTTGATCTGTGGCGAAGGGCATCTGCCATACTCCGTTATCAAAGTACCAGCCGCCAAAGGTGTAGCCGTCCTTCTCGGGGTCATCGGGAGCTTTTACGGGCTCGTTTTCGACAGCCTTAACGGTGGCGTAAAGCTTACCGTCAACCACGAACGTCAGGTTATATTCTGCCTTACCGCAGGAGGAAAGTCCAAGTATAAGCGCAGCAAGTATTAAAAGACAAAATAAAAGCACCCTTTTCATAAAAAATCCTCCTATAATCAAGGGTACGCCCGAAAACGAGCGCACTCGGTCAACTCATGAGGATATTATAGCATAATTTTGTTGAAATGTAAATATTTTCATAGGATTATGTCAAATCAAAGGAAAAAACGGCAGTCAAAGATGACCTGCCGTTTTTAAAAGCTTTATTTCAGGCTTTTAAGCACCTTTCTTGCGACACCGAGGATGCGGAGAGAGGAGGTGATGATATCTGCCATTCCGTCGTTTTCCGGGTGGAGGATAAAGCGGTTATTTTCCGCGTCGCGATAGAAGCGCTTAAGGGTGGCGCGCTCATCGCCCGTTTCCTCGTCCGTTATCATAGCGACGACGATATCTCCGTCATCTGCGGTTTCGCTTTTCTCAACGAAAACGATATCGCCGGGGCAGACGCCTACCTTTATCATACTCTCGCCCTCGGCAATAAGACCGAAATACTCACCGCCGCGAAGATTTGACCTGTCTATCGGGATATAGCGGGTAATATCCTCAACGGCGAGGGTAGGCTTGCCGCAGGCAACCACACCGACGACCGGCATACGGTAAACCATAGGGTCGCCCGCAAGAGAAAGCCCCCTTCCGCGACGCTCGAGATACCCCTCGTCAACAAGGCGCAAAGCGAACTTGTGCGCCGTGCTTTTTGCGCAGGAAAGCGCATCGGCAATCTCGTCGAACGAGGGGCTGTACCCCTGCTCTTCTATCGTATTTTTGATATAATTGTAAACTCTTGTTTTCATTTCTTCGTTTTTAGGGTTCATTTCAAAGCACCTCTACGTCTATAATATCAGAAAGATTTATTTCTGTGTCACATTCAAGCTTAAGGGTCCCGCTTATCGGGTCAAGGGATATTACCCTGCCACAGGCTTTAAAATAATTTCCGCCGGGCTTTAATTTATCCTTTGAAAAGTAGGTTATCCTGATAGGCTTTTGTTCTTCATTTGCCTCGCGAAGCAGCCTATCGAGCCTTTCTATCTCATACTCCGAAAGCGTCACCTTTTCCTCGGTTAGCCTGCCCTCCTCTATAATCTCGCACTCAAAGCCGACGAGCGCCGCATACGGGGCAAACTGTGCCGCGCGGTTTTGCTGTGACATTCTCGCGCGAACGCGCGAGGTGTGGTGCGGCAGGCCTATTATCTTCTCGTATCTCACCTATGCTCTGTGACCTCCTATCTGCGCGTTTCGCTCTCTTGCGGTTGCGCCGTCCTCGTAATTCATACCGCGAAGGATTGCGTTTTTACCAAAGCGATGTTTTATGCTGATAAGAGCGCGCTGACGTCGCTTTTCTCGCTCATAAAGCAGCTCTCGCACGCGCTCGGCCCTCGCGAGGGCGGCGGGGTCGGTGAAGATATCGAGCTGTACCGTCTTATTTTCACCCTCGCGCTCACACTCGGGATATACTGCGGCGGCACAAACGGTAATCCTCCTAATAAGAAGCGTTCTGTCGGTTATTCTTTCAAAAAGCTCTCGCACGGCACGCATAATTTCGCTTGTTGATGAGGTGCGGTCTTGAAGCCTTACCGAGCCGTGCGCTCCCGGGGGAATCTCCCTGCCGAGGTAGTCGCGCGCGACCTCACCCGCGTAGGCACCGCCATTCCTCGCAAGGCTCGACCTATCGTAGCCGATAGTAAGCGTTATAAGGTCGGTGACAAGCCCCTTTTCAACCAGATCAAGAACAAGTCCGTCGCACATCTCGAGGGTGACGAGGCGCGCCCTGTAATTTTCGTAAGGACAGCTTAAGACCTGCCCCGAGCTTATCGACGAGCTTGACGGACGGTAGGACTTTATATCCTGCATGGTACAGCTCTCAAAGCCCCAGGCATGGTCGATCAAAAGCTCGGCATTTACACCGAAGAGCTTATAAAGCACCCCCTCGTCAAAGAGCGAGCGCTCGGCAATATCACCCATTGTGAAGATACCCACCCCTGCAAGCTTTTTCTGATACCCGGCGCCGACGCGCCAGAAGTCGGTAAGGGGTCTATGCTCCCATAAAAGCTCTCGGTATTTCATCTCGTCAAGTGCGGCTATCCTCACGCCAAGCTCATCCGCAGGCATCTTTTTCGCAACGATATCCATCGCGACCTTTGCAAGATAGAGGTTCGTCCCGAGCCCTGCCGTTGCGGTAATGCCGGTTTCTCTATGCACGTCGCGAATTATCCTTACGGCAAGCTCGCGCGGTGACATTTTATAGGTCTTAACGTATGGGGTCGCGTCTATAAACACCTCGTCTATCGAATAAACGTGGATATCCTCGGGCGCGATGTATTTTAAATATATACCGTAGATTTTTCGGCTGTATTTCATATATAGGCTCATTCTCGGGGTAGCGGCGATATAGGAAATCTTCATATCCGGGTGCGCTTTTAGCTCCGTGTCAAGGTAGCTCTCCCCGACAAGCCTGCCGCACTCTCTGCGCCTTTCCTCATTAAGCTCGGCAACGCAGGATATCACCTCAAAAAGGCGGGGGCGCGAGGGCACTCCGCGCGCCTTAAGCGCAGGGGTGACGGCAAGGCAGATGGTCTTATCGGTCCGCTCTACGTCGGCAACGACAAGGTTCGTCTCAAGTGGGTCAAGCCCGCGCTCAACGCACTCGACCGACGCGTAAAAGGATTTTAGATCTATTGCGATATATGCCTTTTCCACCGTTTGCCCCTGCCTTTCTTCAAAGTGCGAACATTTGTTCGTACTTAAATTATATCACTACTTCATAGGAAAGTCAAGAGGAAATCGTTTCCTTTTTCTTTATTTTTCAGCGCCGCGTATACGGTAGGCATATCACGTCATAAATATAAAATAAAGGTATTTTGAGGTGTTGGTATGATAAGGAATTTACCGAAAAGGAGCTATGCGGTTCTCGGAATGGGCGAGGTTATGCTCAGGCTTTCGCCTATCGGAAGGGAGAGGCTTTCATATTCCGAGGCGTTTGAAAAGCGGGCGGGCGGCTCCGAGCTTAACGTGGTTTCCGGCATTTCTATGCTCGGTCTTCGCACGGGAATGATAACAAAGCTGCCGCGAAATGAGATAGGCAAGTTTATTAAGCACAAGATACGCTTCACCGGCACAAGCGACGATTACGTGGTTTACGATGATTCTCGCGATATGCGCCTCGGCATCTATTACTACGAGAGCGGCGCTTATCCGCGCCTGCCCGTGGTTTCCTACGACAGACAGGGCTCGTCGGTCACGCGTTTTTCGAGAAGCGAGCTATCGCCCGACGTTTACGAAAGCGCGAATATCTTTCACACAAGCGGAATAACCCTCGCCCTTTCGCGCTCGCTTTGCGATAACGTTATCGCGATGATGGAGGAGTTTCACAACGCGGGGGCGCTTATCTCCTTTGACGTTAATTACAGGGCGGCGCTTTGGAGCGAGGAGGAGGCGAGAGCGACGGTCGGCTCTATTCTTCCGCTCGTTGATATACTTTTCATTTCCGAGGAAACATCAAGGCGGATGCTCGGAATGTCGGGGTCTCTTGAGGAGATACAGCGGGATATTTCAAAAAGGTATCCGAATTTGAAGATAATAGCAAGCACGATGCGACGCGTGATATCAGCGCAAAAGCACTCGTTTACATCAAGGATATACGACGTCGAGCTTGACGAGAGCTTTACCGAGGCGGAGTATAGAAACATCGAGGTAGTTGACAGGATCGGCTCGGGTGACGCGTACGTTGCGGGGGCGCTTTACGGTCTTTTACGCTTTGGCGATATCGCAAGCGCCGCAAGGTACGGCAACGCTATGGCGGCTCTTAAAAATACCGTGCCGGGGGATATGAGCGAGTGCGATCTTGCCGATATTGAAATGATTATCAAAAATCACACGGCAAGCGGACCAAGAAGCGAAATGGTGAGATAGGCTTTTCGGGAGCGGTGACGGTCTACGCTCTTTTCCCTGCGCCTTGCAAATATTTAGCAATTTCTTTCTCTCATTTTTAAAAAAAGGCTTGACAAACGCACTCTGACTTGATATAATATTATGGCAGGTTGATAACCACACCTGTGGAGAAGTACTCAAGTGGTGAAGAGGCGCCCCTGCTAAGGGTGTAGGTCGGGTAACCGGCGCGAAGGTTCAAATCCTTTCTTCTCCGCCAAAAAATCGACAAGTTTCGACTTGTCGATTTTTTTATCCAAGTCGCAGACTTGGTATATCATCCGCTTTTTTACGAGTATATCTCGCAAAAAAGCGAGTATATCATCAGCCCAATCGGGGCTGTATATCATCACACGCCAGTGTGCATCCTAACTGCGACTTGATGATATGCAACACTCTGTGTTGGTGATATGCAATTCCTGTGGAATTGATGATATACACGCCAGAGGCGTGATTAGGGTGCGAAGCACAAGACCGCAAGTGGGCTTGCACCGCAGGGAGTATACTTCAAATCCTTTCTTCAAAATACAGAGTTGATTTTATATGTCTATCTAAATCTCTCTGTCAAAATCCTGTCAAAACACCTCGAAATGACAATCAAACTAGTCAAAATTCAACATTTATATAGAAAAAAGAGCCGAGTTACTTTCTCGGCTCTTTAACTTTTCTTGCGTTGCTTTTGATTTTTATGACTTTTGATTTTTTAAATAATCAAGAAACTCGGGGCTTTTCCGCCAATATTTTTCACCCCAATTTTCAAAATTCCACTCATCGGAATATGGGTTGCATTCGTAGTCCACGTAGTAGAGAAGGCCGTCTTTTAGAACAAAATTCGTCGGGAAATAATCAATATTAAGTCCCGCATTTTTAGCCAGCTCTGCCATTTTCCTTACCTCGGCAAAAATGCCCTCATCAAGCGTTCCATCACCATCTCGCACAAGCTCAAAAACGGTGGGCCCGTCAATAAACTCCTTGACGATTCTCTCATTTTCAATATCGATGTCAAGCATCCGAGGAACTCTTATCCCTGCCTCGCAAAGTCGCTGATAATCATACCGCTCCGCCTCGATCTTGTTGCCGAAGCTGTAATATGAGCAGGGCTCGTGGTGTATCTGCTTTAGCACCACTGCCACGACTTCTTTATCTCCATCTCCGCTCACTACCTTTGCAAGGTAAGAATAGCCGCCCTTGCCCTTGCCAAGGAGCTTTATTATTTCATATTCCCGTCCGTTAACGCAAAGCATTTCCATAGTCACCTCAAAGCGTAAAATGCTATATAATTGAAGATAGAGTCAATTTAAGAAACCAACCCTATCTTGCAAAAAACTATTAAAATGTAAATCAAAATTTACAAATTCTCTTATTTTTCAAGCAAAGCATCATTAACGTAAACTCGCATACTAACAGCTCTTACCGTTGCAGAGGACTCTCTTGCTATAACGGTGCTGCCAGCATTTTGCTCGTTTGCAATCAGATTCCATTCCTCGCCGAGGCTGATGTGGAAGTCCTTCATTCTGGGG
>JAFYRZ010000084.1 GCA_017546745.1 Clostridia bacterium | reverse complement strand
ATTTTTGCTGTTTTGTGTTATAATGATTGTGCTACAAAACAAGGAAAGAGGTTTGCAAATGAAACTTAGTGAAAAAATTTTACTTCTCAGGAAAAAGGCCGGTTTATCTCAAGAGGATCTCGCAAACGAATTAGATATTTCAAGGCAGGCAGTGTACAAGTGGGAAACGGATGCCTCCTCGCCCGATTTAGATAAGCTCAAGCAGATCGCAAAGCTTTTTAACGTATCCTTTGACTATCTTATGAATGATGAAATAGAGATAGAAGATAAGCAAACGACAACTAAAGGTTACGTTTATACCCCAAGAGAGGTGTATGACAGCGGTGTTAAGATAAGACGTGACCACGCCGATATAGATAACGGATACGCTCCCGAAAGAAAGTCTGATAACTATAACAGCGAGAGCTTTTTTAACAGTATAAAGAATAAGGCTGTCGATGCGATGAAGGCGGCGGGTGCTACCGAGATAACCTTTATTCACCCACACGCAACCATTGCATTCTTTTACGATGCGGAGAAAAAGGTTTGCGGATTTTACCACACGGGTAAAATACAGGTGGTTTGTCCTATCGAAAACATTTTAAGCTTCACCTTCAGCGGCGGTGAAACCAGCTTTATCAATACTAAAACGAGAACTATAGGCGTTGGTGTTGGCGCTATCAAATCGATCGGTATCGGATCTATGCCTACTATGACTGCGGTTGACAGTACCGACGCGTGCGCAAGCTTTTGCTACACCGATGAAAATTCTATGGTTAAGACTGTTGAGCTTAATTTTAACGTATCCTCAAGATATATCGTGCGCGACATAAAATCGATTGAAGATTATAACGCTTTGACTCATTGCGTTATGGACTCCCTTCTTAAGAATCTTAAAGAGCTTAGCGTAAAGATAGACGGATTAAAGCAGGTCGGCGAGCGTATAATCGACGGAAGCCTGCAGGTAGAGCCGCTTGATATGTCTGCGTACATTGCCGTCAACGAAAAGAGCTATTCCGCATATAACGCTTACCTTGCCGAGATTGAAGCGGATAAGGTAAAATCGGACAGAGAGCGTTTGTGTAAGAATCTCGTTTTGATAGGACTTGGCGTAGCCGTCCTTGTTTGGATCATAGTCAAGATCGGCTCGTGTACTTAAATTTAATATGTGTGGGGGAGAGGCAGAGTGTCTCTGCCCCTTTCCTTTTAAATATTTTTTTATATATGGCGGAGTACCTTGATTTTTGGTATGGTTTGTGCTATGATGATTTTAACGAAAAATTCATACGTTAATAAAGGGGGATTCTAAAATGAAAATAATGTCTTTTAACACTCAGCAGTGCAGAAATTATTACACCAGAGCACTCGATTATGATATAATGTCAAAGGCTATACTCGACTTTGATGCCGATATCGTCGGACTTAACGAGATGTACGGTAATCAGACCGAAATGCTTGCAAAGCATGCGAAAATGGAAAACTGGTTCTTTACGCCGGCGCTTGGCGCTTTCGGAAACGGAATTCTCTCTAAGACTCCGATCAAAAATGTGGAGAAGATTCCAATTCCCGATCCCGATCCTCACGGCTATGACGGATATTACGAAACTCGTTGCATCTTAAAAGCCGAGTATGAAAACGGACTTTGCGTGCTCGTTACGCATTTCGGACTTAATCAGGACGAGAAGGAAAGCGCCGTTGAAACGGTTCTTAAGCATCTGAAGAACGAGAAATGTATATTTATGGGTGATCTCAACATGAGGCCGGATAACCCTCTCTTGATTCCTATAAGAGAAAGAATGAAGGATACGGCGGATCTGTTTGATGAACCGAAATTAAGCCATCCATCAGATGCGCCGAGGTGTAAGATAGATTATATTTTCGTTTCTCCTGATATAGAGGTCGTAAGTGCGGATATACCTGCAGTGGTTGCTTCCGACCACAGACCGCACACCGCCGTAATTAAGATTTAAGAGACTTGGTTTATTCCATAGGAGAGCTTTATGCAAGAGAGAAGAATAAGAATAGGCGTTGACGTCGGTGGCACGAATACCGATATTTGTGCGATCGATGAAAAGAGCGGTAAGCTTATGGTATATAAATTACCGTCCTCCCTTTACGACCAATCAGAGGCGGTTGTTGAGGGCATCAAAGCCGTAGCGGACGAGTATGGATTTTCCGGCGCAGAGGTAAGCCGATTTATACACGGAACAACGGTTGCTACCAATGCTATTCTTGAAGGAAGAGGCGCAAAAACTGCGCTTATTACGACGGGTGGCTTTAGAGATCTGCTTGAGATAGGCCGTCAAAAGCGTCCTGAGCTATATAATCTTCAGGCGGATAAGCCGAGGACTCTTATAAGCCGTGATCTGAGATACGAGGCGGACGAGCGTACCGATTATAAGGGCAACGTTATAGCTGACGTTGATGAAAAAGAGATAAAATCGATAGTGGAGGATATACGCAAAAACGGCGTTGAGTCGGTTGCCGTTATGCTGATAAATTCATATATCAACTCCGAGAACGAAGAAAAAATAGCAGAAATAATAAGAGAGAGCTATCCCGAGGTCTTTCTTACCGTTTCGGGGGATCTGTCCAAGCAATTCAGAGAATACGAGCGACTTTGCGGAACCGTAATCAACTCGTTTGTCGGTCCCGAGGTTAAAAAGTATATGAACAATCTCAAAAAGACGTTAGAGTCAATAGACATCGACAGGGCGTATATAAACCACTCCAACGGCGGACTTATGTCTATCGACGAATCAATGAGATATCCTGTGAAAACGGCATTGTCGGGCCCTGCCGCAGGTGTTGTGGGCACTCGCTACATAACAGATCT
>JAFYRZ010000083.1 GCA_017546745.1 Clostridia bacterium | reverse complement strand
TCACCGAGCCCATACTCAAAGTCAAAATCCTTGCCGTACGAGCCGGTCTCTATTCCGGTAAGAACGATCTCACGCGTGCCGGCTGCGTAAAGGCTCTCGACCTCTTTTATGACCTCCGCCATAGGCTTCGATCTTACGGGTCCTCTCGCGATCCTTATCGCGCAATAGGAGCATTTAGACTCGCACCCGTCCTCGATCTTTACGTAAGCGCGGGTCCTCGGCGCGCGCTTTACCGTCATAGGCTCAAAGGAGCAGCCCTCAAGCGCCATATCCGCGATATAAGTGCCGAGCGAGTTATTATCAAGCCTTTCGATGACCCTGTCAACCACGCTCATTTTATCCTGCGTTCCAATAATCACCGACGTGCCGTCTATCTTTTCGATATCCGACGGCACCCTTTGCGAGTAACAGCCGACGACGGCAACGACAGCCGCGGGATTTTTCCTTATCGCGCGCCTTATCATCTGGCGCGACTTTCTGTCACTCTCCTCGGTAACGGTACAGGTGTTTATAACGTAAGCGTCACAGACCTCGCTAAAGGGAGCGCGAGAATATCCGCGCCTCTCAAACTCCTCGGCGATCGCCTCGGTCTCATACTGCGACACCTTACAGCCGAGGGTGTAAAAGCCAACCTTAAGCACGGATCATTTACCCGAGTAGACCTCAGGCTTAAGAACGCCGACGTAAGGAAGCGCGCGGAACTTCTCCGCATAGTCAAGGCCGTAGCCTACAACAAACTCGTCGGGGATCTCTATGCCAACGTAATCGGGTGTAAAGTCAACCTTTCTGCGCGAGGGCTTATCGAGAAGCGTACAGGTCTTAACGCTTCTTGCGCCCTTATTAAGAAGGTAGTTTACAAGATAGGAAAGCGTGTTACCGCTGTCGATGATATCCTCGATAATAAGAAGGTCGCACTCCGAAAGGTCGGGACGAAGAAGGTCAAGGTAGATATGTATCATACCGCTCGACTGCGTGCCCGCGCCGTAGGAGGACACCTTCATACAGTCTATCTCAAGCGGAACGGTAAGCTTCTTCATAAGATCGCCCATAAATACGACCGAGCCCTTAAGTATACATACGAGAACGAGGTTTTTGCCCTCGGAATAATCCTTATCGATCTCACGGGCGAGTCTTGTTACGATGCTGTCGATCTCCTCTTCGGAAACGAGAATTCTCTCAACGCTATTGTTCATAAAGCCTCCTTATATGGATAAACCTCAAATTTATAATAATTTTACATCGTATATTTTAACAGAAATAATATAAAAAGTCAAGGAAAATCATAAGAATATAAAAATATTATAGAAAAGTTTGCAAATATTTTAATTTACTCTTGACTTTTCCCGCGCTTTGCGCTATAATATATGATGCTTTCGTATGGATGTACGATATTCGTACAAAAAGACGTTAATAATTTTTAAGGAGGTGCTAACTGTGAAGAGAACGTATCAGCCCAAGAAAAGACAGAGAAACAAAGAACACGGTTTCAGAAAAAGAATGGCTACTGCTAACGGCAGAAAAGTTCTTAAGAGAAGACGCGCCAAGGGTAGAGCTAAGCTTACCTATTGATCCCGTCACGCAGAGTGACTGTCACTGAAGTGACTACAAAACCCTCCGATAAAGAGCATCGTCTTGCATTTATCGGGGTTTTTGTTTAGTTGGGGTATATTTTCACGAAAGGAGCCTTGAGGGGCGTAAATTTAATATGAAATTCAAGGCTATTTGCGAAAACCACCTATACTCCAAGGCCTATACTAAGGGCAAGAGAGCTGTAACGTCGGCGCTTGCCGTGTACGTTTTACCGGATTACCATGCAAAAAGACTTGCGAAAGCACACCCACAAAAGAAGATCTTAAACAGATACGGACTTACAACGTCCACGAAGCTCGGCGGAGCGGTCGTACGATCGAGATGTCGCCGCATCATGCGCGAGGCCCTTAGGACCTTAGAGAGGGAAAAGCCTATTAAGCAGGGCTTTCTCGTAGTCATTGCCGCGCGCACCGCCGCAGTTTCAATGAAAAGCACCGAAATCAAGCAGCAGCTCGATTTCGCACTCACAAAGCTCGGAATGTACGTATGAAGCACGTAATGATCGCGCTGATACGCTTTTATCAGAAGCTTATTTCTCCCCTGAAACCGCCCTGTTGCAGGTTTACACCGACCTGCTCTGCCTACGCCATAGAGGCGTATTTAAAACGTGGCTTTTTCGTTGGGACTATTCTTACGGTTTGGCGAATACTTCGCTGTAACCCGTTTTGCCGCGGCGGCTACGACCCCGTTCCGCTAAAGGGCTTAAGAAATCCTCCCGACATTAACAGGATAGGTGAGAACGATACGGACACCGACACGAATAATAACAAAAAGGAAAATAATTAAATGTTTGTTTGGCTTTACAACATACTTGGCTCAATGCTTGCCTGGTTTGAGAGCTTTACCGGAACATACGCGCTCTCTCTTCTCTTCTACGCGCTTATCTTTAAGGTAGTTTTCATTCCCTTCTCTATTAAGCAGCAGAAAAACCAGATCAAAATGGCAAAGCTTGCTCCCAAAATAGAGCTTATCAAGGCAAAGTACAAGGGCAGGACCGATAGGGTCACCATGCAGAAGCAGCAGACCGAGATCATGGAGCTCCAGCAGAAGGAGGGCTATAACGCGCTTTCCGGCTGTCTTCCTCTTCTTATTCAGCTTCCCCTCATTATGCTTCTTTACGCAGTAATTCAGAACCCCCTTTCCTATATCGCAAGCTACGATATGGACACCGTTTCCGCGATCGTTCAGAACGACGAGCTTAGCGAGCAGGATCAGATAAACGAGGCTATCGCAAAGATCTACAACGAGATCAATCCTCCCGAGGAGGGTAATGATCCCGTAGCGTTCAAGAATATCCAGCAGATTCAGCTTATCAACAGCATCAAGAGCTATATCTCCGACGGAAACGGCGGCACCGACGCTGAAAAGGTGAAGGATATCGAGAAATACGGCTTGGAGATAGAGTCTATCCCCAACTTCGATCTTCTCGGCGTTAACCTTGCCGAAACTCCCTCTATCAAGAACATTTCCATTCTCGTTCTTATCCCCATCATAGCGGCAGTTGCATCCTGGTTCACTATGTGGTTTACGAGAAAGTATAACGGCAACCCCGCAATGCAGTCACAGGACGCGCAGGCGCAGGCTTCTCTTAAGATCATGGACCTCGCTATGCCTCTTATGACCCTCTTTATCGCATTCAACTTCTCCGGCATGCTCGGTCTTTACTGGATATTCCAGTCCGTGCTGGGCCTTGGTCAGACCATGATCCTCGCAAAGGCTATGCCTATGCCCAAGTACACCGAGGAGGAGCTTAAGGAGATGCGCCGCCAGCAGAAGGCGGCTGAAAAGGCGCAGAGAGCCGCTATCAAATCCCAGCCCAAATATAAGTCGCTCCACTATATCGACGAGGACGACTACGATACCCTCCCCGAGATCAAGTCGGCGGATAATAACAACAGCAGAATCTCCGGCAGCGATATGCCCGAGATAAAGGACTAATCAACAACGAAAGGCATTTCAAGAAATGATATTAAAGGAAATAACCGCAGCAGGCAAGGACGTACAGGAGGCACTTGCAAACGGCAAGGCGGCGCTTGGCGTTAGCGAGCTTGACGAAATAAAGTTTGAAATAATCGACGGCGGAACGAAGGGCATTCTCGGCCTTTTCTCCCGTCCCGCAAAGGTAAGAGTATATATCGAGGGTGACGAGCCCCAGGAGAAGAAGCCCCACCACGAAAGACACAGAAGCAACAGACGCCCCGAGAGAACCGAGGGCAAGGGTAAGGGCACCGGCAATAACCGCAAGCCCAAGAGCGACGACAGAAGAAGGAACGCACCCAAGACCGAAAATAAGCCCAAGGAGAGAGTTATCCCCGAGGTTGATCTTAAGCTCGAGCGCAAGGAGGTAAACCCCGGCGAGGATATGTCCTTCGACTTCGTAAAGACCGTAGTTTCCGACATCGGACTTAATGCAGAGGTTGAGCTTTACTCCTGCGACGACGGCACGAGAAGGATCGCTATCGTTGGCGAGGACGCATCTATGCTTATCGGCCACCACGGCGACACTCTTGACGCGCTTCAGTATCTTGCAAACCTTGCATCCGCAAGAAAGAACGTTAACGGCGAGCGCGACAAGAGCCGCGTTACCATCGATATCGAGGGATATCGCCAGAAGAGAGAGGACACCCTCCGCGCACTTGCGCGCAGAATGGCGGCTAAGGCTCTTCGCAACAGAAGAAGCGTTATGCTCGAGCCTATGAGCGCTTACGAGAGAAGGATCATTCACTCCGAGATCCAGGGCATTGACGGAGTTTCCACCAATTCTATCGGCTCCGACAACAACAGAAAGATCGTTATCTACCTCACCGATAAGAAGCCCGAGGAGCTTTTCCCTAACGACGAGGCTGAGCTTGAGGAAAACACCGCAGGCGCCGTTGAGGCTACTATGGAGAGCGATATTTCCGCTGAAGAGGGAAGCGACGAGGCCGTTTGCGTTGACAGCGCAGAGGAATCTGCAGTGATCGACGAGCCCGGCGAGAACTGATATGAATCACCTCTATGACCCTATAGCGGCAATATCGACCCCACCCGGAAAGGGTGGGGTTTCGGTTATCCGAATGTCGGGCGAGGGAGCGATAGAGATCGCAGAGCGCAGCTTTTTCCCAAGATCGGGAAAAAGACTTTCCGACTATCCCGCAAGAATGCAGGTCTACGGTGACGTTATCCGTGACGGTCAGCGCATCGACGACTGCCTTGCCTGCTACTTTCCCGCCGGCTCCTCCTACACGGGAGAAGAGACGGTCGAGATCTTTCCCCACGGCGGAATACTCGTAACGAGATGCGTGCTTGAGGCGCTGTTTCACCACGGTGCGCGCCAGGCAGGTAAAGGAGAGTTTACAAAAAGGGCTCTCATTAACGGAAAACTTACGCTTACCGAGGCGGAGGCTATCGGAGATATTCTTGACGCAAGGAGCGAGGAGCAGCTTAAGATCCTCTCCTCCGACTCAAGGTCAAGGCTTGCCGAGAGAATAGCCTTTCTCAAAAATAGGATAACAGAGATACTCGGCTCGCTTTTCGCGAGGATAGATTACCCTGACGAGGACCTCGGCGACTTTGACAACGACGAGCTTCTTTCCCTGACCGAGGGGGCGCTTTGTGACGTAAGACGGCTTATCTCGAGCTATAAGCTCGGTCACGCGATAAACGAGGGCATACGCACGGTTATTTGCGGAAAGCCGAACGTTGGAAAAAGCACGATCTATAATCTCATACTTGGCGAGGATGCCGCGATAGTTACCGATATTTCCGGCACTACGCGCGACGTGCTTGAAAGGACTGTTCCGCTTGGCAAGGTGCTTTTACACCTTGCCGACACCGCGGGAATACGCAATAGCTCCGACATCGTTGAGTCTATCGGTATAGAGAGATCTAAGAGCCGCGTTGAGAGTGCAGAGCTTATAATCGCGGTGTTTGACCTTTCCTCCGATATGAGCGAGGAGGACCGCGAGCTTTTAAGCCTGCTTTCACAAAAAGAGTGCGCCAAGATCGCCGTGCTTAATAAGTGCGACAAGGCTATAAGGCTTGATACGAGCGCGCTTGACGGTATATTTGACTGTATAATCACCGCTTCTGCAAGTGAGGGTGACGCAGAGCTTCTTCGAGAGCTTTCCTCTACCGTTGAGGAAATGTTTACGAGCGAGAAAATAGCAGCCGATACGAGTGCTATCGTTTTCTCTGCAAGACAGAACGCGGCGCTCTCGCGCACGGAGGAGTTTTTAAGACTTGCCGCGGACGCGCTTAGAGCAGGCATTCCACAGGACGCTATTGCAAGCGACGTTGAGCGAGCACTCGGTGCGCTCGGCGAGCTTGACGGCAGAGAGGTAAACGAAGAGGTCGTATCTAACATATTCTCGCGCTTCTGCGTAGGAAAATAGGAGGTAATATGGAACAGAAAAGATTTACGAAAAACGACAGCGGCTTTATCTGCGCGAACTGCCAAAAAGAGGTTCTGCCGCTCGGGTATACCTCAAGAAACCATTGTCCGTTCTGCCTCTGCTCTCTTCACGTTGATATAAACCCCGGCGACAGGGCAAACGATTGCGGCGGAATCTTGCGCCCGATACAGACCTTACCCGACCCTAAAAAGGGTTACATCATAATCCACCGCTGTGACAGATGCGGCAAGACGGTGAGAAACAAGGCGGCACACGAGGCTAAGGTTCAGCCCGACGACAACGACCTTTTGATAAGGCTTACCGCAGGACTTTCTTAAAGTCTCGCTATCACCCAACGCAAGGCTGTAGCATATGCTCAAGCAAAAATAACAGCCCTAAAAGCATATTATGTCAATAGTTATTTACATATCTCGCGTTAAGGCGCAAAAAAATGCACAGATTTTCATCTGTGCATTTTTTGTTTTATTTAAGATTTGAGAAATTATTCCTCAGTAGTCTCGACAACCTCGACCTCAGCCTCGGTGTCAGCCACTACCTCTGCGTCCTCTGCCTCATCGGCAGCTTCGCCAACGTACACGGGCTCGTATACGGAGGAGATCTCCTCAACGTTTTCCTTATCGTGATCGGTGATCTCGATCTGGTGGTACTTTCCAAGACCGGTACCGGCAGGGATAAGCTTACCGATAATAACGTTCTCCTTAAGACCGAGGAGGTTATCCTTCTTACCGCTGATAGCAGCCTCGGTAAGAACTCTTGTGGTCTCCTGGAAGGAAGCCGCAGACATAAAGGACTGGGTCATAAGAGAAGCCTTGGTGATACCGAGAAGGAGGGGAGCAGCCTCTGCCTTGCGGAGAGTTACCTCGCCTGCATCGATTCTCGCCTGGATCATATCGTTCGCCTCGCGGAACTCAAGGATATCAACCTTGGTGCCTGCAAGAAGATCGGTATCTCCTGCGTCCTCGATCTCGACCTTACGGGTCATCTGACGGGTGATACACTCAACGTGCTTGTCGTTGATCTCAACGTCCTCACCGCGGTAGACCTTCTGAACCTCACGGATGATGTAGTCGTAAACTGCATCGATACCGCTCATGTGAAGAACGTCTGCGGGGTTAAGGAAGCCCTCGGTCAACTGCTGACCGCGCTTAACCTCCTGGCCGTCCTCGATGCAAAGACGCATACCAAAGGGAATTTCGTATGCTACCTCGTCATCGGTAGGCTCAACGGGGTTCTGAATAATTACCTTGGAAAGCTTCTTATCGGATACGATGCGAGCAGTTCCGGTAAACTCGGTGATAATAGCGGTCTTCTTGGGACGTCTTGCCTCGAAGAGCTCCTCGACTCTGGGAAGACCCTGGGTGATATCCGAACCTGCGACACCACCGGTGTGGAAGGTTCTCATCGTAAGCTGAGTACCGGGCTCACCGATAGACTGTGC
>JAFYRZ010000082.1 GCA_017546745.1 Clostridia bacterium | reverse complement strand
ATAAAAAATACGTTGGCTGCTCTATTGAAAAGCCTCTTGAATTTCTTGAATATCTAAATGAAAAGGAAATTCAAACGACCGTAAGACAGGTAATTATCCCGTCGCTTAATGATAACACGGATAACTTATCATACCTTTCTTCGCTGTCAAAAAAAAGCTCCTGTATAGATAAGATCGAGCTTTTACCCTTTAAAAAAATATGTAAGGTAAAGTACGATAATATGGGTCTCTCCTTTGAATTTAACAGGTTCGATACACCAAATAAGGATCTTATGGATAGCCTTAATAAAATACTTAAACAATAAAAATGAGCGATTATGTAAGCTTTGATTTACATAATCGCTCTATTATTTTATTTTATCATAAATTCTACCGAGCCGCGCTGAATAGTCGTTGAGACAGTTATTCTATAAAACGTGTCACAGCCGCTCCAGTTCTTTATAAGCGTCTTATCCTCGGTCTTGATGGTCTCGATTTCGGCTTTCATTCCCTCGGGGAACATAAGAGTCCTGTTTGCTACCTTGACCTTGTTTCCAACGATGATGGGTTCATCCTTAGTCATAAAGTGAAAGTCGACAGCAACCTCGTTTTCAAGATCGAGAGTATCTATGATCCTGATGCCATCGCTCGACATAGACGCAGTCCTTACGTAGGAGTTTATGCCGGAATCGTCGGGGTATGCGTTCTTAAGCTCAAGAGACAGGGACTGCTTTGCTTCGTCATATACCTCGTTAGCAGATGCAAACGTGCGTCCCTGCTTCTGCATAACTCCGCCGATGGTGGGCAGGTTATGATATGCAGAGGTTATGTACCAGATATTGTATCTGTGATTCGGATCAAAGGTGAACTTAGTGTAGGTTTCGGTTCCGATATCTATAAAGAGCGGCTTACCGTCGTCGTAAACGATAAACGAGCCGACGTCATTGTGGTTATGGCTCTCGTCGTTGTGTCCGCCCTTAATTGCAAGGCAAAGCCCCTCGTTGCTTCTTTCGCTCTGTCTTGCGACCATAATCTTAAGTCCATGAAGCCAGGTCGTTTTATCCTTTTTGCAGTAATGGGCAGAATCGATTGAAAGGTCAAGTTTTAGAAGAGCAAGGCTCTCGTAAGGCATCGGTCCGTAGCTGAATGACGCCTCGGATTCGTTTCTTTCAAGCGATTTTAAGTACGAGGTAAAGCTCCAAAGAAGCTCGGACTCGGTCTTTTCTGCAAGACGTCCGATCTCCTTACCGGTATACATTATACACGGACGGCTGTCCGCGAAGTTGATGTAATAATGTCCGTCGATATGTACCTTTGCAATATACTCAACGATATCCTTAACAAAGGGATGATCGTAAACGTTAAGCGCACCGCCCGTAAGGTCGTACATTACGCTAAGACAGGTAACGTAGGTGTTTCCGGCACAGCCCCAATAAGCGGGACCCTCATCACAGCCGCCGTCAACAGGGTAGTTAGCGGTGAAGTTGTCAAGACAGATCATCGCCTTGTCAAGTATCGCTTCAACACGGCTCTTAGGAAGATTACCCATAAAGAGTGTAGCGGTAAGAACGTTAAGAACGATCCATGTCGTCCAGTTGTTGGTCGACTTTTTGTTAAGCATACCTGTCCACCACTCGCGACGGGTGAGGAACGCCTTGAATATCCTTTCGTCAACCTCATACTCGGCTCTTTCACAAATTGTGGTAGAGATCTTGTCGAGCTCATTCTTGTGGAAATAGCGTGCAATCGCAAGGTTTGCACCGGTCACGGCAGAGAAAAGATCAAGCGTAGGGGTATAATTTCCGCCATAGATGTGGGGAACACCGTCGCCCTTACCCGTTGTATCATCGCGTGCGTGAGCGGATATGACCCAGGTAGACTCCTCAAAGATCGCGAACATAACGTCTGCCATCTTTTCTATAAAGCGTCCCTTTCTCTCGATAGCCTCCGCCATAGATAAAACGAAAAGCATGGATCTTCTTTTGAAGAAGGCATCGTCAAATCTCGAACGGTTGCCGTTTACAACAAATTCTCTGTAAAGCGAAAGCGGGAGCATCGGAATTGCGGTTTCAAGGTATTCCTCTGCCTTCCTTATATAATCGGCTCTTGTTGCTTCGTTGACCTTAAGAGGTTCCTCGGGCAAAGACCCTCTTGCAAAGTACAAATATTTGTCGGGTGAAACGACGTAATTCTTTGCCTTTATCTTGTTATCAGAAAAAATCCTTTGCATAACTTATCCTTTCGTTTAAGGCTGATAAAAAAACGCGCCGGTCATAAGACAGGCGCGTTTTGGTGGAGACAAGTGGACTCGAACCACTGACCCCTTGCATGTCAAGCAAGTACTCTAACCAACTGAGCTATGCCTCCATTCACATGCATTATTATAGCAGAATTATAAATAAATGTCAATACAAAATAAACATTAAATAATATATTTTGCAAATTAAGATCTGAAACTTGACAATTTTTAGAAAAATTGGTATTATAATCTATGAAAAAAATAAAATGATATGCCCTTAGGATCGACTATCCTATTCTTTCTTTTTAATTTTAGTAATAATTTATCACAAAAATGCGATAATTATAATAATCAGAAAGGAAGAAATATATGGCAGATTACGTAATATTTACCGATTCCGCATGTGACATAAGCAAAGAGATTTTAAGTTCTTGGGGTGTAAAAAGCACGCCGTTGACCTTTAGGCTTTCAGGTGATGATAAGATCTATTGTGACGGGGAGGTTGACATAAAAGCGTTTTACCATAAAATGCGTGACGGGCTTGTTCCCAAGACCGCGGCTGTAAATCCGGAGGATTTTATAAATGCGTTTGAAAAAGAGCTTATTTTAGGTCGAGACGTTATTTATATCGGTTTTTCATCAGGACTTAGCGCCACCTATAATTCTGCAATAATCGCAAGAGATATTT
>JAFYRZ010000081.1 GCA_017546745.1 Clostridia bacterium | reverse complement strand
GGTAAGAAAGTCCTGCACCCTTTTTGACTGATAATCTCGATAGGTCCAGGGCAACTTCTGCCAGCCGCCCCGCGCATAAAAGAGGGTCAATTCTGCATAAATCCCGCGCTTTAATGGAATACGGAAGCCCATATTCTTCGTCGTTGCAAGAAGGAGCCTTCCGTGGTTAATAAAGCCGGGGTCAAGGTTTATAAGACGCATCCCCTCGGGCGAGAGCTTTAATTCGAGCTCGTTTGTAAATTCCTTTATCTCCGCCTGATACTCGGGGTCAACAAGCTCCTTAAAGCTGTAAATTCTCCTGAGCCCCTCGCCGCCAAGCTCCTCGTCGTAAAAGCTTGAATATTCCTCGGAAAAGGAAAACTCCTCCGAAACGTCCTCAACCTCGCCAAATTTCTCGGTAAGTATTGCAAGCGCGCGCTCAAGCACGTCCTTGTCGTGATAGATAACTCCGATTATAAGCTTTTCCTTGTCAAAATTAAATACCTGTCCCACCTTACGCCTCACAAAACATCTCGGAGGAGAGGTATCTCTCGCCCGTGTCGGGCAGAAGAGCGACGACCGTCTTTCCCTCGTTTTCTTTTTTTCTTGCGACGTCTATCGCCGCGTGGAGAGCTGCGCCCGAGCTTATTCCAACGAGAATACCCTCGCGCACAGCTATGAGCCTGCCTGCCGCATAAGCCTCGTCAGTGCTTACCGTAATAATCTCGTCGATAATATCCCTATCAAGCGTTTCGGGTATAAATCCCGCGCCAATGCCCTGAAGCTTGTGCGCGCCCGCCGTGCCACCCGATAAAACGGGAGAGTCAGACGGCTCAACGCCTATCACCCTTATTTCGGAATTCTTCTCCTTAAGAAATCTTCCGACACCGCTCACCGTTCCGCCCGTGCCAACACCCGCCACGAAAAAGTCAATCTCGCCATCGGTGTCCTCAAAGATTTCCGGACCTGTCGTTTCATAGTGTGCCTCGGGGTTCTTCGGGTTCGTGAACTGTCCGAGCATAATTCCGCCTGCGGTTTCCCGCGTCAGCTCCTCTGCCCTTTTGATAGCGCCAGCCATACCAAGCGCCCCCTCGGTCAAAACAAGCTCCGCACCGTAGGCGCGCATAAGCCTCTGCCTCTCAACAGACATACTGTCGGGCATAACGATAACCACCTTAATGCCAAGCGCCGCGCCGACTGCCGCAAGTCCTATTCCGGTATTGCCGGAGGTCGGCTCTATAATAACCGACTCCTTTGTAAGCCTACCGGTTTCAAGTCCGTCATTTATCATCGCAAGAGCGACCCTGTCCTTAGCGCTACCCGCAGGATTGTAGGACTCGAGCTTGCAAATAAGCCTTGCGCAAAGTCCAAGCTCTTTTTCTATTCCTTTAAGCTCAACGAGCGGTGTTTTTCCTATAAGCTCGCCAAGCCCCGTGTATATCCTTGCCATAAAAACCTCGAAAATATTTATATTATATATTTTATCAAAAGACGTAATAAAAATCAATCTTTTTAGAAGATTTTCTGAAAAAACAAAAACCGACCTGCTTTTTATCAGACAAAATGAAATTTTAAGTGTTATAAAGAGTGGGGATATAATAGTATTTAATCTTTTACACAATGGAATAAAGTGGTGATATAATATACATTATAATTATGTTCTATCCTCAAAAGTGGGGGAACGATACTTTTTTCGGCAAATTGCGCCATTTTTTATTTTAACCATTTTTGAGGAGCTTTCATAAAATAAAAACAGCGGTATTGGCAAAAGGCTCATGCCGCCAAGGACCGCAAAAAATAAAGGGAAATATCAAAATGGAAAGAAATCAGAACGGTTATCCCGTCGCCCCCGGTGAGGGGCAAAGAAACGGTCAGTACGGCTGTGATAACGGACACGGCGAGAAGGGGATTCCCCTTGACGATATGCCGATAGGCTACGCCTACGTACCGATGCAGAAATTTCGTATGCTCTTTTCCGCTGAAAACGCGCTTTCCCACGGCACGCTTTTTGAGGAGCTTTACCTGCCGACGGAGGTATACGCGAAATGAACAGACAAGAGCTTTTAAGAAAGATACAGGAGCTTTCGTTCGTTAAATGCGAGCTTGAGCTTTTTCTCGACACCCACCCGCAGTGTACGGTCGCGCTCGATAACTATACGGACACCGTGAATGCCCTAAAAAAGCTTACGGATATGTATAGCGCAGAGTACGGCCCACTCGTTGCGGCAGAGGTGACGGGCGATAAATGGACGTGGGCATCTGACCCATGGCCGTGGCATAACACCCCCGGCAATAATGCGAGAGGGGAGGGCAGAGGATAATGTGGATTTATGAGAAGAAGCTTCAGTACCCGGTAAGGATAGCGAACCCTAATCCGCGTATTGCGGGTATTATCGTTGAAGCGCTCGGCGGACCTGACGGAGAGGTTGGCGCGGCAATGCGCTACCTTAATCAGCGCTACACGATGCCTGACGGAAATATTATCGCCACATTAACCGATATCGGCAGCGAGGAGCTTGGCCATATGGAAATTCTCGCGTCTATGATGTATCAGCTTACGAGAAATCTTACCGACGACGAGCGCCGCGCTGCAGGCTTTGACAAGTATTTCGTCGGCCACGGAAACGGCGTATTCCCCTCGAGCGCGGCAGGCGTGCCCTTTACCACTATGGCGATAGCCTCAAAGGGTGATGCGTATTGCGACCTTGTCGAGGACCTTGCCGCAGAGCAGAAGGCGCGCGTAACCTACGATAACATTCTCCGCCTCTCGGACGACCCCGACGTTAACGATGCCATAAAATTCCTTCGCGAGCGCGAGATCGTTCACTTCCAGCGCTTTGGCGAAGCTATGCGAAGACTAAAGGAATGAAATCCGCCAAAGGCGGAATAAATCCGACTGCGTCGGATGAAATCCTCTGCGAAGATGAAATCTTTGCTTCGCAAAGGTGATAAGTTAGAAATAGGGCGGTTTGAGTAAAATCAAATCGTCCTTTACTTTTTTGGTTTTGTGTGATATAATGAAAATACAAAAATCATCTTTAAGGAGGTTTCCTATGTCTGATTGGCGTTTAGAGTTAAATGGTCATATGGCAGAAAAATTGGTTGGTGCAACCTTTTACAAGGTCACTTTTCCTGATTTTTGGGAAGTTGCTTACCGGGAGAAAAATGATTTTTACAAAATGATTGAAAGGGATGCAACCTCATTTGTAGAGAGCACTAACAAAGGACACGAATACCTTGAAGGTGAAAAAATACAACATTTTTGGCACGAGCATTGTGACCTATGCTACGAAAAAACAATGACCGATATTAACTGTACTTTCTATGTCACAGAAGATATAAAGCATTGGATTTGTGAGGAATGCTTTAACGACTTTAAGGAACAGTTTAATTGGCAGGAAAAATCCGCAGAGGAATTGTATTCAAAAATATAATACTTCATGTTGACTGTTTTGACGAAGCTATGGAAATCTTGAAAGATAAGAAATTCTAACTAAATAAAAACAGGGCGGTTTGAAAAATCAAATCGCTCTTTACTTTTTCTGAAATATATTATATAATGTATTTGTCAAATAAACATAAATTTACCAAAAGGAGAGTTCAAAATGAAAAAGATAGTTGCAGTCATTATTTTGATTTGTATTTCAATTACTGTTTTTTCATCGTGTCAGGATGATCGTTACACATTTTCAGAAACAAGAGACTTTGAAGAGTACTCCCCCGATTTTGAATTTTTCCCAAACTCTATTGAAAACGCTGAAGTTTTGAACTTTGGCGATGCCGTCTACGATTATTGGAGCCGTTCCGTAGATGAGTTTTTAGTATTAAAATTTAACGATGAAGCAAGTTTTGAAAAAGAGTTAGAACGAATTAATGAGCTTAAAATCAAATACGATCATTTAGAAAAAGAAGATTATCTTGTTAATGGATACGATTGTATTTTCCTTATGTGTTCATATTCTACCATTAGAGAAGAAAGTATTGATAAATATATAGGAGCTTGGTATAACGAAACTTACTATGGTATTAGTTGGGACTTGGTTATGATTTCGGAGGAGGAAATGACAATAGTTTACAACCTCTTAAAGTATGACACTAGAAACTTTGATAAATGGGACGAAAGAAAAGCTTATATAAGCGAGTATTTTGATTTGGACCTTGAAGCTATGGCAAAAGAACTTTATATCGACTGATATAAAAAACACAATTTATCGGTAAGAACAGAACAAAAAATACTTCATGTTGACTGTTTTGGCGAAGCCATGCGAAGACTTAAAGAATGAAATCCGCCAAAGGCGGAATTAACAAAGCGGCTCGAATTTCGAGCCGCGTTCGTTGTTTTTTGTCAATTATTGTTTGCATAAATTACGTAAAGCCTCTGCCGCGGCTATGGTTGCGAGGGTGTCGCCAAGTTGAACGAGAAGGCTTGCGATAAGCGCTATCTCTTCCGCTGTGCGGTCCTTAGCAATAAGATTTGCAAGGGCGGTTATCGCCCCGGTGATTTCAAGTGCCGTCATAGAATACCTCAAAAAATCATTTGTACAGTATATGCGAAATTATTTATAAGGGTAAACAGTTATACCCTCGCTTTCTCGGAAAATGGCGAGAAATACCTCCCCCTCGTCACTGTACCCCTGCCTTTTTATCTCGCTACGAAGCCATCCTTCGTCGCGCCCGATGCGCGAAAGATTTTCTCCCATAATCCGCCCGTCCATAATCAATTCGACCCCGATATGTGCCTCCCGTGTCGCGATTTTAAGGTCCTCGGGCGTTGCGGGGCGACGTGCCGACCTTGGCAAGACCGAGAGCTTTCCGTTATGCTCAAATACCGCCGTTTGTATATCCTCAAGGTCAAAAAAACCCCTTTCGCGGCAGAGCAGTAAAAACTCTGAAAGGTCGAGTCGCGCCTTTTTCAAATTTTCCCTGTATATCTTCCCCTCGTGCATAAGGATGGTCGGCGCGCCGTTTATATACTTTCTCGACCTTGGAAGCCTGCTCGTTATAAAATTCAATAATAGCGAAGCTGCCCCCCAAACTATAAGAGCTATAAGCGGCTTCCAAGGCTCTTCAAGCTCGGTCGCAAGCTCCGCCCCGATAGACCCTATCGTAATTCCCGAAACGTAATCAAAAAAGTCGAGCTGTGCCACCTGCTTGTGCCCCATTATCTTCGTTATAACGAACAGCGCAACGACCGATAACCCCGCCGTCAGTAAAAGCTTAAAAATATCCATATACCCACCTCACGTATATATTTATATTATTATTTCCTCTTTTTTTCTAAAATATATTGAATTTCGCCCTATTCTGTGCTATAATTACAAGGTTGAAATTATGAAAAAAGAAAGCAAGAGGAAAAAGATGAAGCGTAACGATCTAAGAAACATCGCAATTATTGCGCACGTAGACCACGGTAAAACAACACTCGTTGATGAAATGCTTCGCCAGGGCGGTATATATCGCGAAAATCAGGAGATGGAGGATCGCGTTATGGACTCAAACGACCTTGAGCGTGAGCGCGGCATTACCATTCTCGCAAAGAACACCGCTATCCACTACAAGGACGTAAAGATTAACGTAATAGACACCCCCGGCCACGCTGACTTCGGCGGCGAGGTTGAGAGAATACTTAAGATGGTAAACGGTGTTATCCTTCTCGTAGACGCGGCAGAGGGCCCTATGCCCCAGACCAGATTCGTGCTTGAGCGCGCTCTCGCAATGAACCACCGCGTTATCGTCGTAGTTAACAAGATCGACCGTCCCGACGCACGTCTTGACGAGATAGGCGACGAGGTGCTTGAGCTTCTTCTTGAGCTTGACGCAACGAACGAGCAGCTTGACTCTCTGATGCTCTTCTGCTCGGGCAGAGCCGGCACGGCATCCTTCGATCCCCACACCCCCGGCACCGACCTCGTACCGCTTCTTGACACCATTATAGATTATATGCCCGCACCCGAGGGCGAGGAGGAAGAGCCTCTTCAGCTTCTCGTTTCCTCTATCGACTACAACGAGTTCGTTGGTAGAATAGGTATCGGTAGAATCGAGCGCGGTATGATAAAGCAGGGACAGGGCGTTTCTATCTGCAACTTCCACGGAAACGGAAAATCCCGCCCTGCAAAGATAGTTTCCATCTACCAGTTCGACGGACTTAAGAGAGTTCCCGTAACCGAGGCAAAGGTTGGCGATATCGTCTGCTTCTCCGGCTGCGAGGACATCTCTATCGGTGATACCGTTTGCGCGCCCTCTAAGGTAGAGCCGCTCGAGTTCGTTAAGGTCGGTGAGCCTACTATGGAGATGACCTTCTCGGTAAACGACTCTCCCTTTGCCGGTAAGGAGGGTAAGTTCGTTACCTCCCGTCACCTCCGCGCAAGGCTCTATAAGGAGCTTCTTAAGGACGTTTCCCTCCGCGTGACCGACGGTGACACAACCGACTCCTTCCGCGTTGCGGGAAGAGGTGAGATGCACCTCTCCATTCTTATAGAAAATATGCGCCGCGAGGGCTACGAGCTTTGCTGCTCTAACCCGAGAGTTCTTTACAAGGAGATAGACGGCGTAAAGTGCGAGCCTATCGAGGACGTTATCGTAGACGTGCCCGAGGAATACGTTGGCTCTGTTATGGAAAAGCTCGGCTCGAGAAAGGGAACGCTTAACGATATGCAGCTTCACGGCAAGCGCCAGAAGCTCTTCTATACTATCCCCACACGTTGCCTCTTCGGTTACAGAAGCGAGCTTCTTACCGACACTCGCGGAGAGGGACTTATCTCCACGATCTTCGCAGGCTACGAGCCTCACCGCGGTGAGATAAAGACCCGCTTTACCTCCTCTCTCGTCGCATCCGAGAAGGGAATTGCAACCACCTACGGACTTTACCAGTCGCAGGATAGAGGACCTCTCTTTATCGGCCCTGCAACCCCCGTTTACGAGGGTATGATCGTTGGTGAGAACCCCAAGCCCGACGATATCGAGGTAAACGTTTGTAAGGAAAAGCACCTCACGGCTGTCCGCTCCACCGGCGCTGACGAGAAGCTTACCCTTATAACTCCCGTACAGCTCTCTCTCGAGGAGGCTATCGAGTTTATCACCGACGAGGAGCTTATCGAGGTAACTCCCAAGTCCATAAGACTCCGTAAGGCAATCCTTGATACCCCCACCAGAAAGCGTATGCAGGCGCAGAAGAGGGCGGCTCTCAAGGAAAATAACAAATAATCTCGGCTAATATAATTTTTGTATATCCGTACCTAAGGCGAGGTCAATGCGACCTCGCCTTATCCTTTTCTATTACCGAATTTTTGTCGATTTTTCCCGCACCATCATTGTTTTTTACCATAATGGGGAAGAAAACCTCGGGAAAGCCGCTTTTCCGTCGGCTTATTCTGCCGTACGCCTTCTTATTCCAACTCTGACGAGAAAGCCGAGGATGAGCGGCAGCGAGATCACGACCGCAAGCAGGATAAGCACGGCACGCATAGCTATACTGTAATCGAATGCCAAGGCGGTCAGGCACAGTATTCCGCCAAGGAAAAGCGAAAGGATAAGCTTGTCCTTAGAGAAAAGCCTCTCTCCGCCCCGACGCACGCGCATAGCGTCGGCAACGAAAAGACCCGCAAGATTAGCAACGAAATAACCGATCCCCGCGACCTCTATCGGCAAAAGGCTGAAAAGCAGAGCGTTTAAGCCTACGGTCAATGCTGCCGCGATCACCCC
>JAFYRZ010000007.1 GCA_017546745.1 Clostridia bacterium | reverse complement strand
CTCTGCAAGCCGTCTGTCTCCACCGAAATGAGCGCCCTTGTCTGCAGACATATCGATAGTTTCGATTTCTTTGGAAAAATGATCGTAAACGGTTATAGTCGCCGAGGGAAAATCAAACTCTACCGTGCCGAGATAGCCGATAAAGCGTGCGCCTCTTTTTGCCGCGCCCTCTCTTGCAACGAAATTCTGGGTATAAACAACGTGTAATCCGTTTTCGTAACGAACGATTGCGCTTCCGCTATCCTGGTTTCCGGTATCAACGGCAAAGCAGCAGCGGTTGCCTTCGGGATTTTCGCCCAGCTTGCGTAGGCTGTCAGGACCTTCGGGGCAGCTGTCTTTTTCGGGGCAGTTATCGCAAAGAACTCCGGCAGGCTTGTCGCCCTTGAATATCATCTTAGACTCCATCGCGCATACGGCGGTCGGCGCAAGTGAGCCGAGCATAGAGTTTATGTAGTCGAAATCGTGCGTTGATTTTTGCAAGAATAATCCGCCGGTTTCGCTTTCGTCGCGGTACCAGTCGTGATAGTATACGCGTCCGTAGGGGACGTTGTTGTATGCCTGAACCTGAGAAATCGTACCGATGCGTCCGCTTTCGATGATTTCGCGTACCTTGAGCACGATATCCGTCACACGAAGAGGGAAGGAAACGACGGTTTTATCGCTGTGATGAAGAATTTCCTTGAGTCGCTCTGCGTCTTTTCTGTTCGTTGCTACCGGCTTTTCAAGGAATAACGGAATGCCGTATGATGCCACCAGACATGCGAGATCTGTGTGTAAGGAGCAGCGTGTTCCTACGAAGACACCGTCGAGCCTTTCCTTATCAAGCATTTCCTTTGCGTCGGTGTAGTATGCAAAATCCTTAACTCCGTTCTCCTTTGCGTATTTGTTTGCCGCATCAAAATTGACGTCGCAAACCGCGCTTACCGTTACCTCGCCCGTTCTAAGTATTTCCTTTAACATAGTTGCGGCTCTGAAACCGTAACCTATTATTCCAAGCTTAAGCATTTTAGTATCTCCCTGAAGAATTTACTTTGTTTTTATAGGCTGAAAACATTTTAGCATATAAGTAGTTAAAAGTCAATATGCTACCGTGACTTGCGAGCGGTTAAATATGATAAGCAAGCAACGAAAAACTCTTTGCAAAAAATCTTCCCATCACAGGTAAATGAAGATAAATTTATCCCAAAGGTATTGAACTTAATTTCTCTTTGTAGTATAATATCATTATAAATTTTATATTGTCCGAAAAGAGAATACCATGAAATTATCCGAGCTTTTTTTACGTGATGGACTCTCGCTTTCCTTCGAGGTCTTTCCGCCCAAAACCGATACTGCCTTTGATAGCGTTAAGCACGCAACCGAGGAGATAGCAAAGCTGCGCCCCTCGTTTATGAGCGTTACCTACGGCGCGGGCGGCGGTACGAGTAAATATACGCTTGATATTGCAAAGAATATAAAGGAATCCTACGGTGTGCCGACTCTCGCTCATCTCACCTGCGTTTCTTCGACACGTGAAGCCGTCAGGGCAAAGATAAAGGAAATGAAGGCAGCAGGAATAGAGAACGTTATGGCGCTTCGCGGCGACCTGACTCCCGAGCTTGAAAGGACTGACAGAAGTGCGTGGGCGTATAAGCACGCGGTCGATCTTATTGGAGAACTCTCGCTTTCCGGTGCGGATTTCTGCATCGGCGGAGCCTGCTATCCCGAGATACACCCCGAGAGCGAAAATCAGCGCGAGGATATAAAATATCTGAAGGAAAAGGTTGATGCCGGTTGCTCCTTCTTAACTACCCAGATGTTTTTTGATAATAACCTTTTTTATAACTTCTTATACAAAATACGCGAGGCGGGAATCACCGTGCCCGTAATCCCCGGTGTTATGCCGATAACTAACGGTAATCAGGTAGAGCGTGCAATAAAGCTCTCCGGCTCGTTTATACCTCAGCGCTTCAAGTCGCTGGTTGATAAATTCGGAACAACCCCTGCCGCGATGAAGCAGGCGGGCATAGCATATGCTACCGACCAGATAATAGACCTGTTCGCCAACGGTATAAAGAACGTACACGTTTATTCTATGAATAAGCCCGACGTTGCAGAGGCAATACAGAAAAATCTGTCTGACATAATCGGTTGATATGACAAGTGTTGTTTACATAAAGAGCTATAATGCTCCCGAAATAGACAAAAAAGAAATTTTGCGCTACGCCGGAGTAAGGGGTGAATCCCCCGAGGTTGAGGCTCTGCTTGACGAGTGTATTGTCGGTCTTTCGGATAAGCTTTCGTATAAGGTTTGCTACTGCGTAATTCCGGTGTCCGACATTCCGCGCTGCTTTGGCGATGATGCCCAGCCGCTTATGGAAAGGCTTTCGGACTGTGAAAAAACGGTGCTTTTTGCCGCTTCCGTCGGCGTCGGGATAGATAGGCTTATCGCCCGCTATTCCCATGTCTCGGAATCGCGCGCGCTGATTTATCAGGCGATAGGAAGCGAGAGGGTAGAGGCACTGTGCGACAGCCTATCATCCGAGCTTAGAGAGACCTATAAGGGAGAGGTATGTGAGACTACTCACAGATTCAGCCCCGGATACGGAGATCTTTCGCTCGAGGTACAGAGGGATATATTTGACTCTCTTGAG
>JAFYRZ010000080.1 GCA_017546745.1 Clostridia bacterium | reverse complement strand
GGTTAAGGTATGAAACGGTCTTTTCCTCCGCAAGCATAATTTCAGACAGAATTACGCCGAATACGGGCGTCATAAAGCTGTAAATTGAAACCTTTGATACAGGATTATGCTTGAGAAGCACGCCCCAAAGAGAATATGCAACCGCAGAGAGCATTGCAAGGTAGATTATAACGCCAAGCGCGGCAAGGCTCGTAAACTGCACGCGTCCGCCAAACGAAAGCCCCGCACCTATCATTACAAGTCCGCCGACGATAAACTGATATCCGCTTATAACAACGGGGTCCTCATATTTTGAAAATCTCTTGACGAGAATTGAGGATACCGCCGAGGCTATCGACGAAAAGAGCACGAATGCGTCGCCAAAGAAATTCATATTAAGGTCAAGCCCCTTGAGGTTTACCACTATAATACCGGCAAAGCCGAGGACGCAGGCGGTAATCTTCTTTACGGTAAGCTTCTCCTGCCTGAATATAAGCGCTGCGATAAGAAGCGCAAAGAATGCGGTAGAGCCGCTGAGCACTGTGCCCTTAACACCCGTCGTATTTGCAAGACCGACGTAGAAGAATATATACTGAAGCACCGTTTGAAAGGCACTTACGGTAAGTATCCTGCCAAGGTTTTCGCGCTTCGGTATCAGGACGCGTCGCCTTGCGATGCTGTAAATTATAACGGTAAGAAGTCCCGCTATCGCAAATCTTATGCCGGCAAAAAGGATAGTAGAGGAAGTATCCTTAACCGGAAGGATAAGCTCATATCCCGTTTTTATAAACGGCGTCGCGCTGCCCCAAAGGGCGCAGCAAAATATTGCAAATGCGGCAACGATAAACGGATTTTTGAAAAACTTGTTCTTGCTTTGTTCCATAATGCACCTTTTAATCTTTAATTAAACAGACTTTAATGATTTTAACATATATTTTAAAAAATATCAAGTCTATTGACATAAAAAGCAAGATGTGATAAAATATCCTGTGATATTACACAAAACGAAAGGATATCGTATATGAAGGTTTTGATTATAATTCCGGCATACAACGAGCAGGACAACATCGAGCGCGTTGTGGACAACCTCATAGAAAACTATCCCGAATACGATTATCTCGTAGTAAACGACGGCTCAAAGGATAAGACGCCCGAGATATGCAAGAAAAGAGGCTACAACTTCCTTGATATGCCCATAAACGTCGGCCTTACCGGCGGTGTGCAGGCGGGAATGATGTACGCTCATAAATTCGGATACGATTATGCGATACAGTTTGACGGCGACGGTCAGCACGACCCGAAATATATAGCAAAAATGATAGAGGCAATGGCAGAGTGCGATATTTGTATCGGCTCAAGATTTGTCAGCGAGAAGAAGCCGAAAAGCCTCCGTATGCTCGGAAGCAATATGATAGAGGCGATAATCCGTCTTACGACGGGTAAGCGCATAAAGGACCCCACCTCGGGAATGAGAATGTTCAACAGGGACGCTATACGCGTTATGGCGGAGACCATTGACTACGGACCCGAGCCCGACACCATAGCGCACCTTATAAGAAGCGGTGCGAGAGTGTGTGAGGTGCAGGTAGAAATGCACGAGAGAGTTGCGGGAGAGAGCTATCTCAACCTTAAACGCTCCGTCAAATATATGATGCACATGTTCTTCTCCATTATATTTATACAGTGGTTTAGAAAAAAGGTGAAAATCGGAGGTAAGACAAAATGACCTTAACTCTCAGAATTGTTCTTATCGTAGCGTCGGTGCTTGCAACCGCTTATGCTCTCAGAAAAATCAGAAAGGCAGAGCTCAATATAGACGACGCCTTTTATTGGATTTTCTTCTCGGCGATTTTGCTTGTAATGAGCATATTCCCGATAATTCCGATTTACCTCTCAAATCTTCTCGGAATAGAGTCCCCCGCAAACTTCGTATTCCTCTTTATGCTTTTTATACTTATAGTAAGGCTCTTTACAAACTCAATAGAGCTTTCGGTGCAAAAGCACAGACTTAATAATCTCATTCAGAAAATCGCTATTATGAATCACGAAAAGGATTCGGAAGGCAAAAAGGACTAAACGCAAAGCGGCGCTTACGTGCCGCTTTAATTTTGGAAAAAGGATAGAAAATGGAAAAGGCTGTAACAGAAAACAAAATGGGCACGGAAAAGGTCCCGAAGCTACTCTTTTCAATATCGGTGCCGATAATCATATCAATGCTCGTCCAAGCGCTTTACAATATCGTCGACTCGATATTTGTCGCAAAGCTTGACCCTAACGCCGGCACGGGCGCACTCACTCTGGCATTCCCCGTACAAAACCTTATGATTGCCGTTTCGGTGGGCCTTGCAATAGGTATGAACGCGGTGCTCTCCCGCGCCCTCGGTCAAAAGGACTTTAACAAGGTAAACGTCGTTGCAGGTCAGGGATTTTTCCTTACCCTTTGCGGCTACCTTTTATTCCTTATATTCGGACTGTTCCTTGTCGAGCCGTTTGTGGCTATGCAAAAGGAGGTCGGCTCTGACGTCTATAAATTCAGCGTTGACTATATCTCAATAATCTCGGTTGGCGCGATAGGCGTGTTTATACAGGTCGTTTGCGAAAGGCTTTTGCAGTCAACGGGTAAATCGATTTACAGCATGATAGTACAGCTTTCCGGCGCTATCATAAACATAATCCTCGACCCCATTCTTATTTTCGGCCTTTGCGGTGCGCCGAAGCTCGGTGTTGCCGGCGCGGCAATTGCAACGGTAATCGGTCAGTGGTGCGCGGCAGCGATAGGAATATTCCTTAACCTTAAATTCAACCCCGAAATCAAGCTCAGCATAAAGAATATACTCCCGAAATTCAAGCTTCTCCGAGAAATGCTCTCTATCGGTATCCCCGCAGTATTTATGCAGGCGATAAGCTCGGTAATGACCTTTTCCATGAACAACATTCTCGGCGGGTTCAGTCAAGAGGCGGAAAACGTGTTCGGCGTTTACTTTAAGCTTCAAGGCTTCATATTTATGCCGGTATTCGGTCTTAACAACGGTATGGTGCCTATTATCGCCTACAACTACGGCGCGGAGAAAAAGGAGCGAATTTACGCCACGATGAAGCTTGCGGTAATAACCGCATTCTCCTATATGCTTGTTGGCTTCCTCGCATTCCAGATATTCCCCGAGGCTCTTCTCTCGCTCTTTAACGCAACGCCCGAAATGACCGCCATAGGCAAGGCGGCGCTCCGCACTATAAGCATAAGCTTTATTATGGCAGGCTTCTCAATAGTAAGCATATCTACGTGTCAGGCTCTCGGAAAATCGATTTACAGCCTTATCGTAAGCATCGTGCG
>JAFYRZ010000079.1 GCA_017546745.1 Clostridia bacterium | reverse complement strand
GAACGCACAGTCACACGCGGGCGCGTACGGACTGATGCAGCTTATTCCCGATACGCTCGATTGGCTTTCGCGTTTGCTTGACGAGGATGCCCCCACGGGTGAAATAACCGACCCCGAAACGAACATAAAATACGGCACCTACTATCTGCGCCATCTTTACAGACGCTTCGGCAATTGGGATACCGCTCTCGCCGCCTATAATGCAGGTCACGGCAGGGTGGCAAATTGGCTGACCGACTCGAGATATTCCGACGACGGCGTAACGTTAAAGGAAATCCCGATAGATGAAACAAAGAATTATGTAAACAAGGTAAATTTTTATTTAAGAAACTATAAAAAACTTTATTACAAGGAAGAGGAATAAAAAAATGGAAAGAAAACAAGCCGAAATGCTCGAATACAAAAGACCATGCTCTGTGCCCAAGGATGAGGCGGAATTGCTTAAAGTAGAAGCGTTTATCAAGGATTACCGCCACTTTATAGACAACGCGAAGACCGAAAGACAGGCGGTTACCTATACCGAGGGCGAGGCGATTGCGAAGGGCTTTCGTCCCTATACGTTGGGCGAGCCTCTCAAGGCAGGCGACAAGATATGTTATGTAAACCGCGAGAAGAGTATTATGTTCGCGGTTATCGGTAAAAAATCGCTCTCCGAGGGTTGCCGTATTATCGCATCTCATATCGATAACCCCCGTCTTGATCTCAAGCCTCAGCCTCTTTACGAAAACAGCGGCATCGCATATTTCAAGACTCACTATTACGGCGGTATCAAAAAATATCAGTGGACCGCTATTCCGCTTGAGCTTCACGGCGTAGTTTACCGCGCAGACGGAACACGCGTTGATATCAACATCGGTGCAGATCCTCAGGATCCCGTTTTCTATATCTCCGACCTTATGCCCCACATCGGCAAGGATCAGATGAGCAAAAACGCATCCGAATTTATCGCAGGCGAGGGCTTGAATATTATCAACGGCTCGCTTCCTATCGATGACGACGGCGGCGTAAAGCTCCGCGTGCTTTCTATTCTTAACGAAAAATACGGCATCACCGAACGTGACCTTATCACCGCAGAGCTTACCGCTGTTCCTGCAATGATGTCGCGTGAGGTTGGTCTTGACCGTTCGCTTATCGCGGCATACGGCCACGACGACCGTATCTGTGCTTATCCCTCGCTCCGCGCTATGCTTGAAAACGATATTCCCGAGCACACCTCCGTGGTAATGCTTGCGGATAAGGAGGAAATCGGCTCCTACGGTGTTACCGGCTTGGGTAGCGAATCCTACCCCGATTTCATCCGTGCGCTTTGCGATTCTACCGGTGCGGATTATCTTGCCTGCAAGAAGGCAAGCATCTGCCTTTCCGCAGACGTCGGCGGCGCGTTCGATCCCTGCTATGCCGATGCGTACGAGGCAAGAAACTCGGTATACCTCCACGGCGGCGTTGCTATAAGCAAATACACAGGCTCTCGCGGTAAGGGCGGCTGCTCTGATGCATCTGCCGAAACGCTTTCCAAGCTTGCGCAGATACTCGATAAGGCAGGCGTTGCTTGGCAGGTTGGCGAATACGGTAAGGTCGATCAGGGCGGCGCGGGTACTGTTGCCTCCGAAATCGCTCACTACGGTATCGAGGTTATCGACTGCGGCGTGCCGATACTTTCTATGCACTCTGTAACCGAGCTTGCAAGTAAATACGATATTTACGAAATGTACAGAGCAAGCCTCGCCTTCCTTAACAGCTGATAGAAATAGCATATTGCGAGACTTCTCATAGGGGGAGTCTCGCTGTTTTATATCGAAATTTTATATATCGGAGCAATACCTTGAAAAAGCAAATTGCGGCACTTGCCACGGATGAAAATAATATAGTTATGTGGAATATAAATGCCTTGCTGGCGGATTATAAGAACGTTCCTTACATTACTGTCGAAACGCGTAAATTAGTTCCGCGTGAATGGCTGTCTATCGATAGGGAATATGCCTTGACAACAAATTTGGATATACCTATCGTTCTGTTCGAGCTTCCGAACGATCTCCTTTATATAGCCGACGGTAATCACCGTCTTTACAGAGCTTTAACCGAGAAGATAGACTATATTAAGGCGATCGTAGTACCGCAGAAAAAGCATTTGACCTATTTGTATTTGAGTACGGAAGAAGCCTATTATCGCGTAATCGACGGCTTGAAGGACGAAGGCGTTTTTATAGATAATATTATCTGAATTTGATATATCTGAAAGAAGTGCGTAAGAGTCGTACTCTTAAGGACAGATTTTTGAATCCAATAGAATACGTTACATAGCAACAGGAAAAGGACGAGGAATTTTGACAATTCTTCGTCCTTTTTTCTTACAAGCACTGCATCTGTGTCCACAGATGCTATTATCAGTTATGAGTTATGAGTTATGAGTTTGCTTCGCAAACGTTATGATATGACCGCCTGGTTTCTTCAAACTGTGCCGAAGGCACATCATAGCTTGGCGCAGCCAATCATAACTCTAAGCTCGCCGCAGGCGATCATAGTTGCGTAGTGTCCTTAAGGGCACTACGCTAACGGCACTTCTTTTTTGTTGCTTTCATAAACTGTAAAGGGGGAGTGAAAATATGAAAAAAATAATAGTGCTTTCGTCGGTGACATACGCGCTAAAGGCACAGGAAATATTAAAAAACAACGGCATATATGCAAATCTCACACGCTCAAAAGCGGTAAG
>JAFYRZ010000078.1 GCA_017546745.1 Clostridia bacterium | reverse complement strand
GTATGACAGCACCTTTTGTTTATGGTTTTGAAATTTGAGAGCTATGCAGGAGATTATCTCTGGATTCTTCCTGTGCCGTTACCGCCTGCAAGCGCCTTAACCTCGTCAACAGAAACGGCGTTGAAGTCGCCCTCTATGCTGTGCTTGAGGCAGGAAGCCGCAACAGCAAATTCAACTGCATCCTGTGTGGAGTAGCCCATGAGGCAGGAGTAAATAAGTCCGCCGCCGAAGCTGTCACCACCGCCAACACGGTCAACGATGTGCATGTGATAGGACTTGGAGAAGCAGTATTCCTTGCCATCGTAGAGAAGAGCGGCCCAATCGTTATCGTTTGCGCTGATGGAGGAACGAAGAGTGATAGCAACCTTTTCGAATCCGAACTTTTCAGCAAGCTGACGTGCTACAGACTTGTAGCCGTCGTGATTGAGCTTTCCGCCTGCAATATCGGTGTTCTCAGCATCAATTCCAAAAACGTCGTGAGCATCCTCTTCGTTGGATATGCAGACGTCAACGTACTTGCAGAGCTCAGTCATGGTCTTCTGAGCCTGCTCTCTTGACCAGAGCTTCTTTCTGAAATTGAGGTCGCAGGAGATCTTAACGCCCTTTGCCTTAGCCGCCTTACAAGCGTCAAGACAGATATCGGCAACGGTGGGGTTAAGCGCGGGAGTGATACCGGTAAAGTGGAACCAGTCAGCTCCGTCGAAGATCTTATCCCAATCGAAGTCCTCGCGGGAAGCCTCTGCAATAGCAGAATGAGCGCGGTCGTAAATGACCTTAGAGGGACGCTGAGAAGCACCCTTCTCGTTAAAGTAAATACCAACTCTGTCACCGCCTCTTACGATCATAGAGGTGTCAACACCAAAGCGGCGAAGCGCGTTAACTGCGCTCTGACCGATCTCGTGCTTGGGGAGCTTGGTAACGAATGCGGAATCAAGACCGTAGTTAGCGAGAGATACGGAAACGTTAGCCTCACCGCCGCCGTAAACTACGCCAAACTTGTCTGCCTGAGTGAATCTGAGATATCCCTCGGGAGCAAGACGGAGCATTATTTCACCAAAGGTTACAACTTTCATAGAAAAAATTCCTTTCAGGTTAATTATTTTTTACATACCGCATATATTGTAACATACACTTACCAAAAAATCAAGACCGCACCCGAACTTTTTTTTGCGAATGCGGTCACAAGCTTTATTCCTTTATTTTAGCGATACAGTCGGCGCAGATCCTCTTGCCCATAAATTCCGTGACCTCACCGTCCCCGTTACAGAAGATGCATCTCGGGTTAAAGCGCTTGATGATCACCTTATCGTCCTCGCTCGTTATCTCAACAGGCGAGCCGTTCTCAATGCCGAGATGCTTGCGGAACTCGCGGGGGAGGACAAGACGTCCAAGTCCGTCAACGTTTCTTACAATTCCTGTGTTTTTCATTTTTTCTCTCCTTTTTTGCCAAAAATTAACTTTTTGTTCTTTCGTGGTACATTTTACCATATTTTGTAAGCCTTGTCAACCTTTTTTTCGAAAAAAACGACAAAAACTTATCGACAAAAATCGACCCCGACAAGGAGAAAAACCGCGCTTTCAAGGAGGTATTACGTGTATATAAATGAAGACTTTTCGGATAATGCCGCGGCGATCGTCGAAAGGGTGCTTTTCGCCCTGCCGAGGGCGCTCGCGCGCGAGATACTTGCCGTCTGCTCGTCCCGCCTCGGCTTTCCGCGAGAGCTTTGCGAGATAAGGCTAAGACACCTCGGCGCCTGCTCGCTTCTCTTTTTCGGGGAGAGCGTAAGGCTCGTTTCCACGGTCACGAGGGAGGATATCGACGCCTTTCTTGACAGGATAACCGAGGGGTCGCACTACGCGTATCGTGATATGATAGCCAAAGGCTATATCCCCCTCGGCTGTGGGGTAAGGTGCGGTGTTTGCGGTGTTGCGGGGTACGAGGGCGAGAGGCTTATCGGTGTGCGCGAGATAAGCTCGCTTGTGATAAGGCTTCCCTTTGCCGCCTCCCCCTTTGGCGAGGAGCTTCTTCGCGCGTTTTCAGCCGCTCGCTCGGGCATGCTGATATTTTCGCCACCAGGTCTTGGCAAAACGACGGCTCTGCGCTCGCTTATATCCTCGCTTTCCTCGCTCGGCAAAAGGGTCGCGGTGATAGACGAGAGGTGCGAGCTTTCGGGCGCATACGGCGCGGACATACTCTCCGGCTACCGCCGTCCCGACGGCATCGAGCTTGCGATAAGGACCTTAAATCCCGAGGTAATAGTGATAGACGAGATAGGGAAGGACGAGGCAGAGGCGGTGCGCCGCACCCTACTTTGCGGTGTGCCGATGATCGCGACCGCCCACGCAGGCACAAGGGCTGAAATTCTTGCAAAGCCGTGGCTTAGAGAAATGATAGATATCGGTGCGTTTGACGTACTCGTCGGGCTTTCCTCATCCGGCATCGAGGTCACCCGCGCGGAGGTGCTCGTATGACCTATTTTAAGCTTTTAGGTGCTTCTCTTCTCATCCTTTCGGGCATTATTTTCATTCGCTCCTACGGGAAATACGAAAAAGAAAGGATAAGGGTCGCGACCGCCCTGCTTGGCTTTTTGCGCCACGCGAGCGATGCGGCGAGGAGCCTTCTTACACCGATAGGAGAGCTTGTGCTTTCGGTAGAGGACGAGCTTCTTTTGCGCCGCGGCTTCGTCACCGAATATAAGGAAAGCCTCTCGCTCAGTGCGGCCTTTCAAAGGGTCGCGGGCAGGTATCGCGGCAGGGTGTTTTCTCTTTTGGAGGAGGCTCTCACAAGACTCGGTGCTACCCTCTCCGTGCGCGACGGCAAGGCATCTGAATATGATAAGATCGCCGCCGCATTGGAGCTTGAAAAGGAGCTGTCAGAGAAGAACGTTAAGGTTGCGGGCACGCTGACGGTAGCGGCAATTTTAGGTCTGATCATACTGTTTTTGTAAATAAAGGTTGTCAAATACATAGATTTTAGGAGAAAATATGGAGATAGATCTTGTAATGAAGGTCGCGGGGGGCGGTATGATAGTAGCGGTAAGCTGCCATATTTTGAAATCCTGCGGCAAGGAGGATTATTCCGGGCTCGTATCGCTCGCCGGGGTGGTTATCGTCCTTTTGCTTCTTGCCGAGCGCATAGGTGGACTGTTCTCGCTTTTGCGACAGACCTTTGGTGTATGACGGGTAAGGTCGTGGCTATTGCCCTTGTCGGTGCGCTCGTCGGAGTCCTGCTTCGCGAGTGCGGCTTTCGGGGGAGTGCTATTCTTTCTGCGGTGACGGCGGTAATAGCCTTATCCCTTGCGGTAAGCGCCGTTTCCGAGGTGCTTTCCTATGCGACGGAGCTTTCCGTATCGGCAGGTGTAGCCGAGGCGGGAGCGGTCGCGCTTAAGCTTTTCGGCATCGGCTATCTTTTCGGCTTTGCGTCCGATGCCTGCGAGGCGCTCGGTGAAAGGACGCTGTCCTCTGTGGTATCTCTTTGCGGAAGGATCGAGTCCGCTCTGCTCGTAATTCCCTACTTCAAAAAAATACTCTCGCTTGCGATATCCTTGCTTGAATGAAATGAAGAAAATATACGGAATTTTTATAGCGCTCACCCTTTTTCTCACCCTTTCTGTGAGTGCCGCGGCACTCGAGCCGGAGGAAATAATCACGGAGTTCGAAGACGCTCTCCCCGAGGATAGTCCCTTCTCCGAACTCGACACCGAGAGCATCTATTCCGCGATCTCTCCCGCCGCGATCTTAAATCTCATACGGGACGGGCTTCTCGGCAAAAAAAGCGAGCTTTCCGCCTTTGCGATAACGCTTTTTGCGCTTACCGTCCTCTCGCTTCTCTCGGACCTTGTGCCCGTCGGCTCTGCGTCCTTTATCCGCGCCTCCCTCTCGGTCGTTTTGTCCTCGGTATCCGCACTTTCGGCTCTCCCCGTTTTGCGCGCGGTCTGCACCTCACTCTCTGAGTGCGACGGAATATTCCTTTCGATAAGCTCGGTCTTTTCCTCGCTTACACTCGCCTCGGGCGGTGCGCTCGGCTCTGCCGCAGGGGCAAGCTCTGCCGTTATCATATCCTCGCTGACTGCGGCGATAAGCTCGCGCCTTTTACCTCTCATCGCGGCAACGAGCTTTTCGTCCTCTATCCTCTCGAGCCTTGGCGGTGACACAAGGCTTGCCCTCGGTGCGAGCAAGCTTTATTCAAGGGCGCTCGGTATACTCACCCTGCTTATCGGCATTATCATATCTACGCAGGGGATAGCCACAGCCTCAGCCGACAGTGCGACCATCCGCGCGATAAAGTACGGAGCGCAGAGCGCGATACCCCTCGTCGGCGGTGCTGTGTCCTCGACCCTCTCGCTTCTTGCGGGAGGACTTGGCTATGCTAAGGGGCTGATCGGTGCGGGCGCGGTCGGGGTCCTTCTCTACACCTTTTTAGCGCCGCTTGCCCTGCTTTTTGCTTACCGGCTTATCGTCGGCGTTGCAAAAGGCTGTGCCGAGCTTATCGGCGCTCCCGACCTTGCCTCGCTTGGTGCGCTTGCGGGATTTTTCGATGCGCTGATAGCCTCGGTTGCCCTATCGGGCGCGCTCTACCTTTTGGAGATAATAATTTTCCTTACCTGCGGGGTGAATTTATGAGGGAGATTTTCATCAGCGCCTTTACCCTCTCGGCTCTTGCCTCCCTCCTTTCGCTCGTCACCTACCGCGAGGGTGATCGCGTATTCCGCGGTGCGGTCTATACGGTGATCATTTCTTTGCTGATAAGCCCGATATACGATGCGATATCCTCCCTTGACCCGCTTTCGGGCATAGGCGAGGTAACTGGTGGGGTGACCGAGGAATTTGACGGCGCGATAAGGGAGGCATACGAGGATGCGGCACGCACGCTCATCGCAGACGCGATAGGTAGAGACACCTCCGAGGTCGCAGTTATGGCGGAGGGCTTTTCGACAACCGATATCGGGTGCGAGCGCCTGACCGTAACCCTCCTTGGCAGCGCGATATATTCGGATATAGATAAAATAGAAAGGATTTCAAGGGAGGATTTAAGGGCGAATGAGGTCAGGATCAGGTTCGGATAAGGAGAGCTTTTTCTCCTCTCTCGGCAAAATAAAGCCGCGCGCGGCTCTCGGGCTTGCGCTTCTCGGTGTTCTTCTTATGCTCGCGTCGAGCCTTTTTACCCCAAAGGAAAGCACCGATACGGTAGGCGACACCGAGGAGGTAATGATAGCCGACGCCTGCTCTCGCATTACGGGCGCGGGCGAGTGCGATGCTTTTATAAGATACGGTAAGGATGGCGAGGTCCTGGCGGTGATAATCGACTGCGAGGCATCCGACACCGCCACAAGAGCCGAGATACGTAGGCTCGTCGCAGACTTTTTCGGTATAGGCATAAACCGCGTAAGCGTAATATGACCAAGAGACGAGGCCCTCGCAAAAAGCGCAACCCGCACAGCCGCCACGGTGCAATTTTTTCGGAAAAATTTTGGAATACGCGAAAGACCCCTCGCATACTCTTTAGTAACAAGAAAAAGGAGAACCGAATAAAATGAAAACCGAAAAAATCAAAGGGCTATTCTCGAAAAAGGGTGTAAAGAGCGTTGCGGTATTTACCTCGCTCGTTCTTATCGCCCTCGCCGTCTATCTCAACTATCGCTGGTTTTACGATCCCGCGGGCTCGATCGGCTTTGGCGATAACAATATGGACGACAATTACCAGGACTCTACCGCGACCGGCGGGGCGGGCGGTGAGCTTGATTACTTTGCCGCGACCGCGCTCGATAGACAGGAGAGCCGCGACGAGGCGCTTGACGTCTTGAGGCTCGTTTGCGAAAGCGAGGAATCGAGCGCCGAGGCAAAGGCAGAGGCACAGGCAAAGATGTCCAAGATCGCCGTTGATATCCAGAACGAGGCGAACATCGAGACCCTCGTCAAGGCGAAGGGCTTTGAGGACTGCGTTGCGGTCATCAGCGAGGACGCGGTAAGCGTGATCGTGAGCGCGGAGAGCCTTAAGGCGGCAGAGGCGGCGCAGATCCTCTCGATCGTTCTTGATACGACGGGTATCGAGCCCGAAAAGGTAAGCATTATCAACAGATAAGTGCGCACCCTTGGGCGGGCCAAAATAAAAAACGGTAGAAGCGTTGTCTTAAGCACAGCGCCTCTGCCGTTTTTTGAGATTTAAGTGAAAATTTGGTATATCGCGCTCCAAAATATTTCCCCACGTATTGACTAAAACACCCGAATGTGCTAAAATATATATTAATTGTTTTTCAAGCGAGGTATAAAAAATGGAAAAGCTTAGAGTTGGTATCATCGGCGCTACCGGTATGGTAGGTCAGAGATTTATAATGCTCCTTAACGAGCATCCTTATTTTGAAATAACTGCGCTCGTCGCAGGTCCGAGATCCGCAGGACAGAAATATTCCGATGCGGTCAAGGGCAGATGGAAGATGACGGCAGAATGTCCCGAGCGTATCAAGGAAATGACTGTTATCTCCTCCGACGAGGTCGAGCTTGTCGGCTCTATGGTAGATTTCGTTTTCTGCGCGGTAAGCATGACGAAGGACGAGACGAAGGCTCTCGAGGAAAGATATGCCAAGGCGGAGATCCCCGTTGTTTCCAACAACTCCGCAAACAGATGGACCCCCGACGTTCCTATGGTAATTCCCGAGATAAACGACGCGCACCTCGAGGTCATCGCGGCACAGAGAAAGAGGCTCGGCACAAAGCGCGGCTTTATCGCAGTCAAGCCCAACTGCTCTATCCAGTCCTACGTTCCCGCCCTCTCCGCGCTCCGCGAGTTCGGCATCAAGGAGGTCATCGCGACCACCTACCAGGCGATCTCCGGTGCGGGTAAGACCTTTAACGAGTGGCCCGAGATGATAGACAACCTCATTCCCTTTATCGGCGGCGAGGAGGAGAAGAGCGAGCGCGAGCCGCTTCGCGTTTGGGGTACTGTCGAGGGAGGCGAGATAGTTCCCGCAAAGACCCCCGTTATCACCACCCAGTGCCTTCGCG
>JAFYRZ010000077.1 GCA_017546745.1 Clostridia bacterium | reverse complement strand
CCTTAGGAGGGGTTTATTATATCCATTTAACTATGCAGGCTTATTCGTACTTACATATTATAACACCAAAGAGGACAAAAATCAAGGGGTATTGTAAAAAAATAAGGCGCGACGGAATTTACGTCGCGCCGTTTGCATTTGTAGGATCATCTTTCCTCTCTGAAATAGGGAAGTCCGAGCGAAGCGGGAGGCTGATTCTCGCGCTTCTTTCTTACGCTGATGATTATAAGAACTATGATCGTAACAACGTAGGGGAGCATCTGCAGAAGAGGGGTTGCGCTCATAGAGAGCTTTATGCCGAGTATCGTGGGAATTCTCGTACCTGCAAGGTAGAGGAAGCCGAAAACGATAGAGCCGATAATAGAAAGGTTGGGGCGCCAGAGCGTGAAGATAACGAGCGCGACCGCAAGCCAACCGAGTGCCTCGATGGTCTTATACGCCTCGTTAGAGCCGGCGTAGTCCATAATGTAGTAAAGTCCGCCGAGAGCCGCAACGCTGCTGCCGATGATGGTAGCGAGGTACTTATATCTCGTAACGTTAATACCTGCCGCGTCTGCGGTAGCGGGGTTCTCACCGACCGCGCGAAGATGAAGACCGACCTTAGTCTTGTTAAGAACGAAGGCGGTAACGACCGCGATCGCTATGGCAAGGTAGAGCATAATTCCGCAGTAGACGAGCGCGCCGACACCCTTTACACCGTAGAACGGGAAGCGGAAATACTTAAGCGCGTGCAGATATGCCGCGGAGTTGATCGCAAGCCTGTTCATTATAAACTTGGTAAGTCCAACGCCAAAGGTCGTCATCGCAAGACCGGTAACGTTCTGGTTAGCCTTAAGGGAAACGGTAAGAAAGCTGTAAACGAATCCCATAAGCGCACCGCCGAGAATAGATGCGACAATAGCGATAAGAATTACTAAAAATCCGGGAATACCCGATTTGTAGGTAAGCGTGATTGCATAGCAGCCAAACGAGCCGCCGATACACATAATGCCGGGGATACCGAGGTTAAGATGTCCTGCCTTCTCGGTGATTATCTCACCCGTACAGCCGTAAAGGAAGGTCATACCGATAGCGATAGAAGCTATAACGTAGTCAAGGAACGGATTCATTTGCCATTGACCTCCTTTTTCGCCTCGCGGCGCTTAATGCTGTAATTGATGAAGAATTCGCAACCGATTATGAAGAAGAGAACGATACCAACGACAACGTCGGGGAAGGAGGAGTCAACGTTAAATACCGTCGTGATCTCCGCAGATCCCTGATCGAGGAAGGTGATAAATGCCGACGATCCTATCATAATAAACGGATTAAACTTAGCAAGCCAGGAAACCATTATCGCGGTAAAGCCAAGACCGCCGACCGTGGTGGTGGATACCGAGTTGTCGATACAGCTAACGAGGATAAAGCCCGCGATACCGCAGATAGCGCCGGAGATAAGCATCGTACGGATAACGACCTTTCCTACGTTTATACCGATATACTTTGCGGTGTTCTCGCTCTCTCCAACTACGGATATTTCGTATCCGTGCTTGGAATACTGTAAGTAAATGTAAACAATAGTTGCAAAAATAAGCGAAAGTGCTATCGTGATAAAGTATCTGTGAATAACGACCGGCATAATTCCGTAATCAAGTCTCGGAAGAACGCTTGAGCCGTTCGGAGTCCAAAGAAGAAGGAAATAAGCAACGAGACCCGAGGCAACGTAGTTCATCATAAGCGTGAAAAGCGTTTCGTTAGTGCCAAACGCCGCCTTGCATACCGCAGGCGCTCCGCCCCATACCGAGCCGACGAGCATAGCAAAGAGGAACATCAAAACGAGAAGCACAGCCTCGTGTACTTTACCGCCAAGGTAGTGGGCAACCGCAACCGAGGCAAGCGCGCCCATAAGCGTCTGACCCTCTGCACCGATGTTCCAGAACTTCATTCTGAATGCAGGGGTGACCGCAAGCGAGATTATAAGAAGCACGGCGGTGTTCTTCGCGAATACCCAAAGCTTTGTGGTAGTACCGAACGCACCCTTGAACATCGTAACGACAAAATCAATGGGATTTGCATCGATCATAAATACAGAAAGCAAGGCGCAGAAGAGAATAGCGAGAACGACGGCGCAAACGCGAATGGAAAGAGATTTCCACACGGGCATTGTCGCGCGCTTCGCTACGTGAAGCCTTGATAGCTCCTCGCGAATGGCGGAGTAGGCTTTCTTAAAAAAGTTAGTGATTTTTTTCATCCTTACGCCTCCATTTCGCTTTCATTTTCCGTAACGTTCATCTTCGTCATAAGAAGTCCGACCTCTTCCTTGGTAGTAGATCTTCCGTCTACGATGCCGGAGATCTGACCTCCGCAGATAACGAGAATTCTGTCGCAAAGTCCGAGAAGAACGTCAAGGTCCTCGCCAACGAAGATAACGGCAACGCCGCGCTGCTTCTGCTCGGTAAGAAGTCTGTATATAGTGTAGGAGGAGTTGATGTCAAGTCCTCTTACGGGATAAGCCGCCATAAGTACTGTGGGCGCTGCGGCGATCTCACGGCCGACAAGCACCTTCTGTACGTTACCGCCCGAAAGACGTCTTACGGGGGTGTGGGTGTTCGGGGTAACGACCTCAAGGTCGGAAACTATCTTCTCGGCAAGATCTCTCGGCTTCTTTCTGTCAACGAATACCGAGCTGCCGCGGCGGTAGCTTCTGAGCATCATATTGTCTACGATGTCCATGTTTCCAACAAGACCCATTCCGAGACGGTCCTCGGGAACGAAGGAAAGCCTTACGCCAAGCTCGCGTATCTGTAAGGGTGTCTTGTCGCAAAGGTTGTATACCTCGTCCTCGTTGAAAAGAACCTTTTCTTCGTTAACGAGTGCGCGGATCTTCGACGCCTTCATACCGGTAAAATCTACGGGCGTTCCGTCCTCGTAGTGGAACTTGCCCTCGGCAGCCATCGCCTTTACCTCGGCAAATGTCTTGTGGTAGAAGGAAACGGGGAGATTTTTCTTCGGGCGGTTGAAAATTATCTCGCCCGCATCAAGATGCTTAAGTCCCGCGATAGACTCAAGAAGCTCGCGCTGTCCGGAGCCTGCGATACCCGCAATACCGAGTATCTCGCCCGCCTTCGCAACGAAGCTTATGTCGTCAAGGACCTTAACGCCGTCCTGGTTTTTTAGCGTGATACCATTGATAAGAAGCCTGTCCGTGGTATTCTCGGGCTCGGGTCGGTCGATGTTAAGCGTGACCTTTTTACCTACCATCATCTCGGTAAGCTCCGCCTCGTTAGTTTCTGCAGTCTCTACCGTCGCGATATGCTCACCCTTACGGAGAATTGCAACTCTGTCGGAGATAGAAAGCACCTCGTGAAGCTTATGGGTAATGATAAGGATGGATTTTCCGTCCTCTCTCATCTTGCGAAGCACGTTGAAGAGCTTGTTCGTTTCCTGCGGAGTAAGAACGGCAGAGGGCTCGTCAAGGATAAGAATATCCGCGCCTCTGTAAAGCACCTTTATGATCTCGACCGTCTGCTTCTCGGAAACCGACATATCGTATATCTTTTTATTCGGGTCCAGGATAAAGCCGTATCTGTCCGCGATCGCGCGTACCTCCTCGGCGATCTTGGAAAGGTCGTATGCCTTACCGTCATTTATGCCGAGGGTGATATTTTCGGTTGCCGTGAAAAGATCGACCAGCTTAAAGTGCTGGTGGATCATACCTATGCCGTGCGCAAAGGCGTCCTTAGGCGAGCGGATCTCAACCTCTTTTCCGTCAATAAGTATAGTACCTGCGTCCGGCGCGTATATTCCCGCGATCATATTCATCAGCGTGGTCTTACCGCAGCCGTTCTCACCGAGAATGGCAAGTATCTCGCCGCGTCTTACGTCAAGGTCAACACCGTTGTTAGCGACGATCGAGCCGAAGGTCTTGGTTATACCCCTCATTTCAAGAGCTATGGGCTTACTCATACTCTTCCTCCAAAATAAAAAATTCTTACAAGCCTTAAGAGAAAAGCCTATCGTAAGGATAGACCCTTTT
>JAFYRZ010000076.1 GCA_017546745.1 Clostridia bacterium | reverse complement strand
CTATGGCATACTACATTAAGCTTGACCACCCCGAGTACACTCCCACAGAGGCTATCACCGAGAGCCGCAAGCTTATGGACGGAAACAAGATGCGTCTTTTCTGCCTCCATCTTTCCTTTATCGGCTGGGCTATCGTATGCTTATTTACCTTTGGTATCGGTACATTCTGGCTTATCCCTTATATGAATGCGGCAAACGCAGAGTTCTATCAGGACCTCGTTATGGGAAGAGATGGCGTAGAAGCACCGTTTGTTGAGGTAAACTAAAAAGCTAAAAAGAACCGCTGTTTTTTCAGCGGTTCTTTTGTTGTTGTATGAGCTTTTCGGGAGTAGTATGAGTTAAATCACCCCGAAGAAGCCGAGGATACCGAGGACGAAGAGCGCTATGACGAGGACGGGGAGGACGTAGGTCATATAGGGGCGCATCCAGGTCGCGACCTTAAGACCCTTTCCCTCGTTTGCCTCGGCAACGAATTTCTTCCAGCCCCAGCCGTAGCGCGAGGTGCAGAAAAGAACGAAAACGAGAGAGCCGAGAGGAAGAAGGATATTTGAAACGAGAAAGTCCTCAAGATCAAGCACACTTGATCCATCGCCGAAGGGCGCAATGCCCGAGAGAAGATTAAAGCCGAAAACGCAGGGGAGCGAGAGGAGGACGAGGGCGATGCAGTCGATAAGGCAGGACTTTTTCTTTGACCAGCCGAAAAGATCGCTCGTGCAGGAGATTATATTCTCAAATACGGCAAAGACGGTGGACATCGCGGCAAAGGTCATAAAGACAAAGAAAAGCGAGCCCCAGAGCCTACCGAGGGGCATTCTGTTAAAGACGTTTGGCAGGGTTTGGAAGATGAGGGCAGGACCCGCACCGACCTCGGTGCCGTAGGTGAAGCAGGCGGGGAAAATGATGATTCCCGAGAAGAGCGCAACGAAGGTATCGAGGGCTGCGATATTCACCGACTCGCCAAGGAGAGATCTTTCCTTACCGATATAGCTGCCGAAGATAGCCATGCTGCCGATACCAACGCTGAGGGTAAAGAACGCCTGGTTCATAGCGTCGCGCACGACCTGTATGATTCCTATCTCCTTAATATTCGAGATGCTTGGGAGAAGATAAAAGGCGAGCCCCTCGCTCGCACCGTCGAGCGTAAGGCTGTTTATACCAAGCAGGACCATAATGACGAGAAGCGCAAGCATCATAGGCTTTGAAATACGCTCAAGACCCTTTTGTACACCGAATGAGCAAACGAGAAAGCCGACGACGATAACCCCGACAACGAACGCGACCATGCTCCACGGCTCGGAGAGCATCGCGCCAAACCTGTCCGAAACGGCAGATGCGTCAAGTCCCTGAAAATCACCGCGCGCGGTGTATACGAAATACCTTATCATCCATGCGGTGACGGAGGTATAGAACATCATAAGAATGATATTACCGGCGACGGCAAAATAGGAATGCACACGCCACGCCGAGCCGCGAGGGGCAAGCTTGTGATAAAGCCTTGCGGGAGAGGTGCGCGCGGCTCTGCCCATCGCGAACTCCATAGTCATAACGGGGATACCCATTATCGCAAGGAACAAAAGATATATGAGAACGAAGATACCGCCGCCGTTTTGACCGACGACGTAGGGAAAGCGCCAAACGTTTCCGATGCCGATAGCGCAGCCCGCACTTATTAAAATGAAGCCAAGACGGCTTCCAAGACTTTCTCTTTTCATAAAAGCTCCGATCAAGACGAAATATGCAGATAATTTAACATATTTTTATTTTAATGTCAACAAAACAAGGAATTTTATCCCCAAAGAAGATATTTTTTTAATTTTGTATTGTAAAATCCTCTCTTATGTGCTAAAATTATAAAAATAAATTTCCGACGGAGGTATTTTCCGATGCGCGTTGTTATTAAAATAGGAACGTCGACCTTAACCTATGCGAGCGGCTGTGTAAGCATCCGCAGAATAGAGGCGCTTTGCCGCGTTATAAGCGATATGAAGAACGCAGGCTACGAGGTGGTTATCGTATCCTCCGGCGCTATCGGAATGGGCGTAGGAAAATTGAACCTTAAGGAGCGCCCCCGCGACATCGTTGGTAAGCAGGCAGCGGCGGCGGTAGGTCAATGCGAGCTTATGTATATCTACGACACCGAGTTTTCGCGCTACAACCACACGGTGGCACAGCTTCTTTTGACAGCCCCCGACTTTGAGTGCGAGGAAAGACGGGGCAACCTTGTCGGCACGATGACGCGCTTGATCGAGCTTGGCGTAATACCGATCGTAAACGAGAACGACACTATTGCGACAGAGGAGATAGTTTTCGGTGATAACGACAGCCTTGCGGCAAGGGTCGCGGTAAGCATTGAGGCGGATCTTCTTATCCTGCTTTCCGATATCGACGGTCTTTATACCGCCGACCCGAGAACTCATGCCGACGCGACGCTTATCGGAGAGGTAAAAGAGCTTACGGACGAGATTATGGCGCTTGGCGGCGGTGCGGGTAGCGCGCTTGGCACGGGCGGTATGGAAACCAAGCTCCGCGCGGCAAGGACGGTTACCGAGCGCGGGTGTGATATGATAATTATGAACGGCGCTTATCCCGAGGGGCTTTATAACGTTCTTGACGAGAAGCCCGTCGGCACGAGATTTTTCGGTAAGGGCAAGGCGTGAATGATGAAAAGCACGACTGATATATTAAAGGACGCGCGTGCGGCAAAGGCCTTAATGGCAAGGGTCACCGAGGCGGATATAAACGAGGCGCTCACGCTTATGGCGGACGAGCTTATACTTGCGACGGACGAGATACTTTCGGCAAACGGTGAGGATATTCTTGCCGCAAGCGAAACCATCTCTGAGGTTATGATAGACAGGCTCCGACTGACGGAGGAGCGGATTTCGGCTATGGCTAACGGCATACGCGAGATAATAGCGCTCCCCTACCCCGTAGGCAGGGTCTTAAAGCGCACCGAGCGCGAAAACGGACTTTTGATAGAGCGCGTTTCCGCACCAATCGGAGCGATTGCGATAATTTACGAGAGCCGTCCCAACGTTACCTCGGATGCGGCGGCGCTTGCGGTAAAGAGTGGCAACGCTTGCGTGCTAAGGGGCGGTAAGGAGGCTTACAGGTCAAACAGGGCGATAGCCGACGCGCTTATACGCGGAATACGTCGCTCTTCTCTGCCCGAGTGTGCCGTACAGCTGGTTGACGATACGACGCGCGAGAGTGCTAAGGAGCTTATGACGGCACGCGGCTACGTTGATCTGCTTATCCCGAGAGGGGGCGCGGGGCTCATCCGCGCCTGCGTTGAGGGGGCGACAGTCCCCACGCTTGAGACCGGAACGGGAATATGCCATATTTATATTGACAAGGCGGCAGACCTTGCTCGTGCGGTCAAAATTCTGACCAACGCGAAATGCTCTCGCCCGTCAGTGTGCAACGCGGCAGAGGTATGCCTTGTGCATAAGGACGTTGCAAGCGAGGCTTTGCCTTTGATAAAGGCGGCGCTCGTCGAGGATAGGATAAGCAAGGGTCTTACTCCCGTGGAATTAAGGCTTGACGAGAGGGCGAGGGAGATAATTGAGGGGTCACGCGCGACAGAGTGTGATTTTGACACCGAGTTTCTTGACTATATTCTTGCCGTGCGCGTGGTCG
>JAFYRZ010000075.1 GCA_017546745.1 Clostridia bacterium | reverse complement strand
GCAGGTACGGGGGAAGCGCAAATCCGCCCGACAAGGCAACCCTTTCAGAGCATGCGCAGAGCGGCGGCAGCTACGGGTACGTTGCAGATTATCTTGACGAGTGGGATTTTCCCCGCTTTGACAAGACTAAAATAATCTCGGTCGAGGACCGCGTTACAACGACCTCGGTGGTCGAGTACCCCGAAAAGGGTGAGCACGCAAGGCTCACAGCAGAATACTTCCTTGAAAATTATTACGATACAGTCGCGCTTTCCGACCCCGAAAAGGTGACAGACGCGCTTCTTCGCGCCTACTTTTCCACCTCCGGCGACCCATACGCGCGCTATCGAGACCCTGAGGAATACGCGGCGTATCTTGAGAAATCGAGCGGTATGCTCGTAAGTGTCGGAATATCCTTTCTTTGGTCGGGCGAAAATTTCACCGTAAGCGAGGTGCTTGAGGGATCGAGTGCCGAGGCTGCGGGAGTTCTCGCAGGTGACAGGATCATAAAAATAGACGGCACCTCCCTCTCGGGTCTTACCTCCGACGAGGTGGCCTTGCTCCTCTCGGGCGAGGTCGATACGACCGTCGGCATTACCGTCGTTCGTGACGGGGTCGATATGTCCTTTACGTTAACGAGAGCTCTCACCGAGGAAAAAACGGTAATTTTTGAGGAGAGGCTGGTCGTTTACGAGAAGGATGACGGCTCACCTCTTTATCTTAGCATCGGCTACGTTAAGATAACCGCATTCAGACAAAATACCGCACAGCAGTTTATCGCAGCGATAGACGCGCTTGAGGCAAGCGACGTTCAGGGCTTCGTTTTCGACCTGCGCGATAACGGCGGCGGATATCTCTCGAGCGTTGTAAAAATGCTCGATTATCTCGTACCCATCAACACCAAGCTCGTTTCATTTAAATATAAGAGCATAGCGAACACGGTAGAGCGCGCGGAGCATCAGCACGCGGTAGATAAGCCTATCGCCGTTCTCGTAAACGAAAATTCCGCCTCTGCGGCAGAGGTCTTTGCGGCGGCAGTCCGCGACTGTGCGAGCATAAACCTGCTTAACGCCTATCTCGTTGGTAAGACGACCTACGGCAAGGGCGTTATGCAAACCGGCTACTCCTTTGCAGACGGCTCTGCCTTCCAGATCACGACCGCTAACATCCTCCCTCCCCTCGGTGAGTCATACCACGGCATAGGAATTGCTCCTACGATCGAGGCAGAGCGCGGCGAGGAGGACGGACAGTACGACCTTGCGGCGTCCGAGATCGCAAAGCTCGTTGCCGTCTACACCAACGGAGTTACAAAGGAGCATCTTATCGAGTTCCTTACGAAGAGCATGAACGAGGATGACGGCAAGGAATACAGCTACGTTGCAGATTATCTTCGCGAGTGGAACGCTCCCGTATTTGACGCGTCAAAGCTGCGCGTCCTGCAGGATCATTACGTATCAAGAGTAGGCAGTATCGAGAATATTCGTGAGCTTGCCAAAAAAACCGTTCTTCACTTTGCAAACAAATACTACGTTGATACCAACGTTACCGACGTTACCTCTACTACCGACGCTCTGATACGCGCCTGGGTCGATACGCTCGACGACAGGTGGGCAGAATACCGCACCCCCGAGGAGTATCAGGCATTTATGGATGAGCTTAACGGAAGGTCGGTCGGTATCGGAATAACGATAGATTCGAAAAACCATCTTATAACCAAGATAGCACGCTCGTCCGACGCATATTCAAGGCTTCTTGTCGGCGATCTGCTTCTCGCTGTTAACGGGGTCGAGTTCAAATTTGAGACCGACACCTCTGCGGGCAACTATAACCTTATAAACTCTCTGATATACGGAGATCCCGACACTGCCGTTGACATCACGGTGCTTCGCGACGGTGAGGAAATTACCGTGACCGTTACCCGCCGCGCCGACGATACGCAAACGGTGCTGGTCGAGGTTGACGAAAACGGCATCGCGCATATCGAGATAACCTCCTTTAAGGCTACGACCGAGGTGCAGTTCAAGGAGGCAATAACCGATCTTCTGGCATCCGGCGTTCGCGGATTTATACTTGATCTTCGCGGAAATTTGGGCGGAGCGCTCAACGCGGTTACGACGAGCATATCCTGTCTCGCCGGCCCCGGTGTTCCTATTATGAGCTTTGAGTTCTCAAACGGAGCCTCTATGAACCCGATAAGCACCACCGGCTCTACCTCTATCGGTAAAATTCCCGTAGTAATTATTTGCGACAGATACACCGCCTCCGCGGGCGAGCTTTTCTGTGCGGCGCTTCGCGATTATACCGAGATGGGTCTTATGAACGTCACCCTCGTCGGTGAGGTCACCGTAGGTAAGGCGATACTTCAGGAAACGCAAAAGCTTGGCGACGGATCGTCTATCACCCTTACGATAGCGCATTTCTATCCCCCTCTTGGAAAGGAGTCGTCCTTCGTAGGCACGGGTATAACTCCCGATTATATTGAAACCGACCGCAACCGACAGGAGTCGCTTGCTATGGAGGTGCTTCTCGATATGATAGAGGCGTATGAGGCATCCTCCGAAAACATCCCCGAATAAATAAAAATAAGATAAATACTGGAGAAAGTAAAATGGCAGAAACCAAGACTTACACCCAAGCGGGCTACAAGGCGCTCCTTGATGAGCTCGATTACCTCGTAAACGTAAAGGTCGAGGAAAACAAGAAGGATATCTCGACCGCGCGCGCATTCGGCGACCTTTCCGAGAACTCCGAGTACGACGAGGCAAAGCAGGAGCAGGGCAGGATCCACTCCCGCATCGCAGAGCTTCGCGAGATCATCGCAAACGCAAAGGTTATCGACGAGTCGCAGATCGACCAGAGCAAGGTCAGCGTTGGCTCTATCGTAGTTGTTTTCAATAAGACCCGTAATGCGGAGTTCACCTATCACATCGTTGGCTCTTACGAGACCGACCCCAAGAACGGAAAGATCTCGGATTCCTCTCCCGTAGGACTTGCACTTATCGGTGCCGAGGCAGGTGACGAGGTTGTCGTTTCCGGCGCGAGAGAGCAGGTACTCGTTGTTAAGAGCGTTGCCCGCGCAAAGGACTAATTCCCTAAAAGGAGTACGAAAATGGCAGATAATGTAAACAATACTCAACAAAACAGCACTAACGAGCTTCAGGTTCGCCGCGAGAAGCTTAACAATCTTTACGAGAGCGGAAAGAACCCCTTCGTAATTACCAAGTATGAGGTTTCCCACCACTCTACCGCCGCTATCGCCCTTTTTGAAGAAAAGGAAGCGACCCTTGCCGAGGGCGAGGAGATCACCGTTAGCATTGCGGGTAGAATGGTAAGCCGCAGAATTATGGGTAAGGCATCCTTCCTCCACCTCCTTGACGGCGAGGGAAAGATCCAGGTCTACGTTGCAAGAGATTCTGTTGGCGAGGAGGACTACGCCTCCTTCAAGAAGTGGGATATCGGTGACGTTATCGGCTTTGAGGGTAAGCTTTTCCGTACCAGAACCGGTGAGGTTTCGGTACACGCGACAAAGGCTACTCTTCTTGCAAAGTCGCTTCTTCCCCTCCCCGAGAAGTTCCACGGTCTTACGAATCTCGAGCAGAGATACAGACAGAGATACGTTGACCTTATCGTTAACCCCGAGGTAAAGCGCAACTTTATCATTCGCTCCCAGTTCATCAGATTTATGCGTAAGTACCTTGATGACAGAAATTACATCGAGGTTGAGACCCCCGTTCTTAACACCATCGTTGGCGGCGCTTCCGCACGTCCCTTTATCACTCACCACAACACTCTTGACATTGATATGTATATGCGTATCGCTACCGAGCTTCCTCTTAAGAGACTTATCGTTGGCGGAATGGAGAGAGTTTACGAGATCGGCAGAATCTTCAGAAACGAGGGTATGGACCCCAAGCACAACCCCGAGTTCACCTCGATCGAGCTTTACCAGGCTTATGCAGATTTCCACGATATGATGGATATTGCCGAGGGAATTATCTCGGGTGCCGCAAAGGAGATCCTCGGTACCTACGAGGTTGAATGGACGGGCGAGAAGATCGACCTTACTCCCGGCTGGCGTCGTCTTACCATGGTTGACGCAGTTAAAGAGTACGCAGGTGTTGACTTCGGCGCTATCACCGACGATGCTGAGGCAGTTGCCGCGGCAGAGGCTATCGGCGTTGAGCTTGCCGATACCGCTGACAAGACCTGGGGTAACGCGCTTTACGCAACCTTCGACCAGAGAGTTGAGGAGAAGCTTATCCAGCCTACCTTTATTACTATGTATCCCGTTGAGGTGTCCCCCCTTACTAAAGCAAGCCCCTCCGATCCCAGAGTTACCGAGAGATTTGAGCTTTTCGTTTGCCACAGTGAGCTTGCTAACGCATACTCCGAGCTTAACGACCCCATCGTTCAGCGCGAGAGATTTATGAAGCAGCTTGAGCTTCGCGACAGAGGTGACGACGAGGCTGAAATGCTCGACGAGGACTTCCTCACCGCTATGGAATACGGTATGCCTCCCACAGGCGGCATGGGCATCGGTGTTGACAGAACCGTTATGATGCTTACCGGAAACGATACTATCCGTGAGGTTATTCTTTTCCCCACTATGAAGCCTGAGGTATAATTACCTACCCCGATTTGTAGTGCGCCCTCCACCGTCGCATAGTCGCGACCTATCGCCTACGCAAGCCTCGGCTCTGTTCGCTCCTTGCTTTAGGCGGTTTCGCTACGCAAAAAACAACACTCAATTGCTTTTTTGCTTGCTACCCACAATGAAGCCTGAGGTATAATTACACCCATTTTTAAGTCGTTGAAAATTCAAAAGGACTATGACCTTTGAGTCATAGTCCTTTTGAATTATGTAGTTAGAAAAATCAAAGGATTATTTTAGCGTCGCACATTGGGCAGGTTGCTTCACCACCATGAAGTTGTTCTTTAGTGTAGGACAATTCTTCCTTGCACTTAGGGCAAGTGATATCAACAAATTCGTCCTCCGATATTTCAGGGTTTTCAATTATTTCTTTTGCTTTTTCACGTCTTTGCACTTCTTTTTCAGCATTTCGCTTCTGTTCTAAAGCGGCATTTTTTGCTGCAACCTTTTCATACTTCTCGTTCTTGCGGTTGTACTCCGCAGCAACGATATCACTGTTCTCTATCAACTGACCGAAGCCGTAAAGAAACCACGAGGAGATCCACGCTGCAATCGGTCCAAGCACAATAACAAGAATACCTGCAAGTATCATATCTTCATCGGAAAGCAAAATCACAAAGCCCCCGATGATTGCAAGAATCGCCTCAACCGTGAATATCCACACGGCGCAGCTCTTGATTTTTCCACCAATGTTGTCATAACTAAACATAATAAAAGTCTCCTTAAAAGAAAATTATAGGGTAAAATTATTGTAACATAAATATTCGACCTAGACAGTAAGTTTTTACGCGTATTTCCCGTTTTTCGCTGCATTTACTATCAAAACGCAACCTACGGTTTACATTTCTCAAACGAGCTTCTCGAGGGTTTCCATAACGTAATTCCCGAAATCCTCACAGGTTGCGCCATCGGCGCGGCCGGTGATCTTAAGCTTCTTTTCCTCAAAGGAGCAGATGTCGAGAGCGCGCTCGAGCTTATCGGCTCTATCCTGATAGCCGATGTGGGAAAGGAGCATTACGCAGGCGCGGAGCATCGAGCAGGGGTCAGCGTACTGTGCTCTGCCCTCGTTAACCATACGGGGTGCTGAGCCGTGGATAGCCTCAAACATCGCGTACTTTTTACCGATGTTAGCGCAACCCGCAGTACCAACACCGCCCTGGAACTCTGCCGCCTCGTCGGAGATGATATCACCGTAAAGATTGGGGAGAAGAAGGACCTGGAAATCGCGTCTGCGCTTCTGGTCAACGAGCTTTGCGGTCATAATATCCGCGTACCACTCGTCGGTCGTGATCTCGGGATAGAGGTCTGCAACCTTGTGGCAATCCTCAAGGAAGTTACCGTCGGTTGTCTTGATTACGTTAGCCTTGGTAACGAGAGAAACTCTGGTTCTGCCGTTCTTTCTCGCGTAGTCGTAGGCAAGTCTTGCGATACGGTCAGAGCCCTGCTTCGTGGTAATGGTAAAGTCAACCGCAAGGTCCTCGGTAACGTTAAATCCGGACGAGCCAACCGCATAGCCGCCCTCGGTGTTCTCACGGAAGATGGTCCAGTTGATGCCCTCCTCGGGAACCTTAACGGGACGGATATTCGCAAAAAGGTCGAGCGCCTTTCTCATAGCAACGTTTGCCGACTCGATGTTAGGCATACCGCTGCCCTTCTGGGGAGTGGTGGTCGGGCCCTTAAGGATTATGTCGCAGGCCTTAAGCTCTGCCATAACGTCGTCGGGAATTGCCTTATTGTGGGCGATACGGTTCTCGATCGTAAGACCGTCGATATCGCGGAAGGTTACCTTGCCCGCGTCTACGAGGTCGGAGAGCATAAACTTAAGAACTCTTGCCGCCTCCTTGGTGATGATAGGTCCGATGCCGTCGCCGCCGCAAACGCCGATCTTAATGGTATCAATTGACGCATAGTCGGTAAAATCGCCCTGCGACTTCATATTCTCAACTCTCTTAAGCTGACCCTCAAGCACGGCTCTGAACTTCGCGCATGCCTCGTCAAGCTGTACGTTGTAATTTTCCATTTTTATATGTTTCCTTTCGCTATTTGACAAGTATAGTTTACTTTCCGCAGTTTTTTGTGTAGTTTAACATACCGCCGGCAGAGAGGATAGCTCTCTGTCTTTCGGTGAGAGTGAGGTTAAGATTTACGCGCTCGCCCGTGGTTTTGTTAAGGAGAGAAGCCGTGTCGGCACTCTTTACAGCCTCGGCAAATCCCTCGATAACGATGTTATCGCCCTCGCCTATCTTATCGTAATCCGCGTCATTTTCAAGCGTCATCGGAATGATACCGAAGTTGATAAGGTTCGCAACGTGAATTCTCGCAAAGCTCTTTGCGATGACCGCCTTAACACCGAGGTAGAGGGGAACGAGAGCCGCGTGCTCACGCGACGAGCCCTGTCCGTAGTTGGCTCCGCCAAGGATAACTCCGCCGCCCTTTGCCTTTGCGCGCTCGGGGAAGTCCTTATCGCAAACGGTGAAGCAGAACTCCGAGAGCTTCGGAACGTTGGAGCGGTAAGGAAGGATCTTTGCGCCTGCGGGCATAATGTGGTCGGTGGTAATGTTGTCGCCAACCTTAAGGATAAGATCGCAGTCAAGGTCACAGTCGGGCGCCTTGCCAACGGGGATAGGCTTGATGTTAGGTCCGCGCTCTACCACAACGTCACCTGCGCACTCGGGGCAGGCGGGAAGCTCGATAAGGTTATCGTTGATAGTGAAATACTCGGGGATCTTAACCTCGGGCGCCTTGCCGAGGGTGGTCGGGTCGGTAAACACGCCTGCTATCGCAGATGCCGCCGCAACCTCGGGGGATACGAGATAAACCTCCGCATCGGCAGTGCCGGAGCGGGCAAGGAAGTTACGGTTAAAGGTTCTGAGGCTGACGCCCTTAGATTTAGGGGAGAAGCCCATGCCGATACAAGGACCGCACGCGCACTCGAGAATTCTTGCGCCTGCCGCGATAAGGTCGGCAAGAGCGCCGCACTCTGCAAGCATTGTGTAGACCTGCTTCGAGCCGGGGGATATCGAAAGGCTTACGTCGGGATGCACGGTCTTGCCCTTGAGCATCGCCGCAACGGTAAGCATATCAAGCATAGAGGAGTTGGTGCAGGAGCCGATACAAACCTGATCGATCTTCTTTCCTGCGAGGTTTGCCACCGTGTCGATATTATCGGGCGAGTGGGGGCATGCCGCAAGCGGCTTAAGAGCCGAGAGATCGATGGTTATCTCCTTGTCGTAGGTCGCATCCGCATCGGGTGAGATGGGGGTAAAGTCCTCTTCTCTGCCCTCCGCCTTAAGGAACGCACGAGTTACGTCGTCCGAGGGGAAGATCGAGCTTGTTGCACCAAGCTCTGCGCCCATGTTGGTAATAGTTGCGCGCTGGGGGACGGAAAGCGTCTTAACGCCCTCACCGCCGTACTCAACGATAGCGCCAACGCCGCCCTTAACGCCGAGTATGCGAAGCACCTCAAGAATAATGTCCTTAGCTCCAACGTAGTCGGAAAGCTTACCCTCAAGGTTTACGTGAATTATTCTCGGCATGGTGATGTAGTACGTGCCGCCGCCCATTGCAACAGCAACGTCGAGTCCGCCCGCGCCCATACCGAGCATACCGATACCGCCCGCGGTGGGAGTATGGCTGTCGGAGCCGATAAGAGTCTTACCGGGCTTACCAAATCTTTCAAGATGCACCTGGTGGCAGATGCCGTTACCGGGACGGGAGAAGCGGATGCCGTGCTTCTTGGTCACCGTCTGGATGTATCTGTGATCGTCTGCATTCTCAAAGCCGGACTGAAGAGTGTTGTGGTCGATATAAGCTACCGAAAGCTCGGTCTTAACTCTCTCTGTTCCCATAGCCTCAAACTGAAGATAAGCCATAGTTCCGGTCGCATCCTGGGTCAAGGTCTGGTCTATTCTAAGTCCTATCTCGCTGCCGGGGATCATCTCGCCCTCGAGAAGATGCGCCTTAATTATTTTTTGTGCAATAGTGTATCCCATTTTTCGTTTTTCCTTTATATATAGGTTGTTTGACTATAATTGTTTACTTTTCAAGCGAGGAAAGTATGTTTGAGAGTGCTGCGGATATATGCGCGCTCGTAAGCTTTTCTGCCGCCTCTCGGTCGCCCCTCTTTATCGCCTCAAGTATTTCCTTATGCTCCCTTTGGGAGTCGCGGTTTCTCTCGGTAACCGAGAGAGAGAGCTTGCGATAGGTCTTAATGCTCTTGTGCATATTCTCAAGCATAGAGCCGAGCATACGGTTTCCCGAGGCGCGGTAGATTATCTTATGAAACTCGGTATCAAGCTCCTTAAGCTGCTCATAATCTTCCTTTTCTATATAGAATTCGGCAAGGTCAACAAGCCTCGAAAGTCTATCCTTATCCGCATCCGTCATTCTTTCTGCGGCATTTGCGGCGGCAAGTCCCTCGAGCCTCATTCTTATCGTATAAATATCGATAAGATCCCCCTCGGTAACACCAAGAACGACGGCTCCCCTGTTGGGAAGCATATCAACGAGCCCCTCGTCTGCCAAGCGCTGTAAAGCACCTCTTATCGGCGTTCTGCTAACGCCAAGCCTTTTACAAAGCGCAAGCTCGGTAAGGGGGTCGCCGCTTTTTAATTTACCCGAGAGTATCTCGTCCTCAAGCTCCTCAAAAACGCGATCCTTTAAGGATCTTGCTTCGTTATCTACGATCATATCCGCCTCACTTATCAAGCCCGAGCTTCTTCGCGCAGGCATCGATTATCGACTTAAGCTCGTCGTCGCCCATAAGGGTGGTTCTGCCGTCTGCGTAAAGGGCGTCGATCTCGTCCTTTACCATAACGACGAGGGGATCCTTTTTGGTTACGTCGACCTCGGAGAACTTATTGTAATGGCTGTTTATCCAGTAAGCAATTCCCGCAAGACCCGAGGTGTTTGAGATCGCGACCTCGGAGGGGCGGTTGAGTATCTTCTCGGTATCAAAGATGTTGTATATCTCGGTATCCTTCATAAGTCCGTCTGCGTGAATTCCCGCGCGGGTAACGTTAAAGTTGCTTCCGACGAAGGGGGTCATAGGCGGAATATTGTAGCCGATCTCACGCTCAAAGTAGCGCGCGATCTCGGTGATGACCGTGGGGTCCATACCGTCAAAGCCGCCGCGGAGCGCCGCATACTCGATAACCATAGCCTCAAGGGGAATGTTACCCGTACGCTCGCCGATGCCGAGCATAGAGCAGTTAACACCGGACGCACCGTAGAGCCAAGCGTTCACCGCGTTGGTAACGCCGTGGTAGAAGTCGTTGTGGCCGTGCCACTCAAGCATATCAGAGGAAACGTCCGCGTAGTGATGAAGACCGTATACGATGCCGGGCACGCTCCTCGGGAGCGCAACGCCGGGGTAGGAAACGCCATATCCCATAGTGTCGCACATTCTTATCTTAACGGGTATATTCGCCTCGTGCGAGAGCGCGGTAAGCTCGTTTACGAAGGGAACGACAAAGCCGTAGAAATCGGCTCTCGTGATATCCTCAAGGTGGCATCTCGGGCGGATTCCCGCATCGAACGCGCGCTTAACAACGCCAAGATAGTGGTCAAGCGCCTCGGAGCGCGAAAGACCGAGCTTTTTGAAGATGTGGTAGTCCGAGCAGGAAACGAGAATTCCCGTCTCCTTTATTCCGATGTTGTGAACGAGCTGGAAGTCCTCCTTCTTCGCTCTTATCCAGGTGGTGATCTCGGGGAACTCGTAGCCGAGGTCCATACATCTCTCTACCGCTTCTCTGTCCTTCTTGGTGTAAACGAAGAACTCGCTCTGGCGAATTATGCCCTTCGGGCCGCCGAGGCGGTTGAGCATCTTATAAAGATCTACGATCTGGTCTGCGGTATAGGGCGCACGCGACTGCTGTCCGTCGCGAAACGTGGTATCGGTGATCCAGATATTCTCGGGCATGCAAAGAGGCACGCGGCGGTGGTTGAACGCAACCTTCGGAATCTCGTCGTAGGGGTATATCTCGCGATAAAGGTTAGGCTCGTCAACCTCCTGGAGCGAATATTTATACTGCGACTGCTCAAGAAGCTGTGTGTGGTTGTTCTTTGAAATCATTTTATTTTCTTCCTTTCTGAAAACGGTTAAGGAATTGTATCCTTGTATACAATTTGATAATATTATACACTACCATATGAAAAATGTCAATACGCAGGCGCGAAAAATCGCCCGAGGTTAAAGAATTTCTTACATTTTATTAATATTTATATTGAGTTATATGACGTGTGTTTAATAAAAGGGGTTGACCTTTCTTCTCTTGTATGGTAAAATATATCGAAAGAAAAAAGGAGGACGGTAAATGAATATTGGGCCAACTAATTTAAAGCACGGTCTTATTCTCGCACCGATGGCAGGATTTACGGACAGGGCGATGCGCCTCGTATGCCACGAGTGGGGCGCGGAATATACCGTCACCGAGATGGTCAGCGCAAAGGCGGTCGTATTTAACGACGAAAAGACCTTTAGGCTGGCAAGGATAAGAGAGGACGAGGGTGCGTGTGCGCTCCAGATCTTCGGCAACGACCCAGAGGTCATGGCAAGGGCGGCAAAAATACTTGAGCCGGGTGTTACGGGCTGTGCAAAGCCTGTGGCGATCGACGTCAATATGGGCTGTCCCGTGCATAAGATATATTCTAACGGCGAGGGCTCGGCACTTATGAAAACCCCCCGCCTTATTGAAGAGATCGTAAGAGCGGTCAAGGACGCTGTCACCATACCCGTAACGGTAAAAATGCGCCTCGGAATCGACAGGGATAATATAAACGTAATAGAATGCGCCACCGCAGCAGAGCGCGGAGGAGCCGACGCGATAGCGATACACGGAAGAACGAAATCCGAGATGTATTCCGGTACGGCAGACCTCTATACCATAAAAAATGTCAAGGATAGTTTACATATTCCCGTAATTGCCAACGGAGATATAACCGACGGAGAGTCAGCGCTCCGCGCGCTTGATATCACGGGGGCAGACGGACTTATGATAGGTCGCGGTGCTGTCGGAAACCCGTTTATATTCGAGGAGATAGCTGCGGCAATCGAGGGCAGAGCCTTTACTCCCCCGACCTTAAGGGACAGAATTGAGGTCGCTATCCGCCAGCTTACCGTTGCCACAGAGGACAAGGGCGAGGCTGTTGCTATACCCGAGGCGAGAAAGCAATCCGCGCTTTATCTTCGCGGATTCAGAGGTGCTGCGGCACTGCGTGCCGAGATAAACCGTGCGACAAAGCTTTCCGAGGTTGCAAAAATCCTGCGCTCGGCAGTTGAATAAGCTATTAAAAAAGAGAGAAGATCACGGACGAAAATCCTGTCTTCTCTCTTTTATTCATTTTGGGGCGAAAGCCTCACCGCTAACGCCTAAAAGCGCTAAAATTTCGCGAGTGAAATATCAGTTAAACGCGCCGTACGGATCCTCGTACTCCTCGTGATTCTCGGGTATCTTTACCCAGGTCTCACCCTCCGCGGCATCCTTATAGAAGCTCTCCGCCTCGGTATAATCAAAGGTTCTTCTTACGCAGTAATATTCCTCTCCGATAACGAGCTGTGAGCTTGCGTCCTTAAGAACGGTAACCCAAACGGCAAGCTCGCTCTTGAGGTATCTTCCGTTAGGATCGATAACGACGGTGTAGGAGCATTCCGACTCCTGCGGAACAAGCACCTTTCCGCCGGTGTAGTTCGCGTTAAGACTCTCGTAAAGCTCGTAGAAATAATCCTCTGCAAGGCCCGCGCAGGAAACGACCGTATTTCCGTCCTCATCCGTGCTGACCGAGATATCAACGAAGCCGCGCGCGAACGCAGGAATAAAGTTTATCATAACCACGTTCTTGTAGTACTGATCCTTACCTATCGCGGTAAGCTTATACTTACCAAGCTCCGCCGTGCTCTCTCCGTTATAAATATACTCGTCCTTCATAAAGAAGAAATCCCCGAACATAACGTACTCGGAATTAAGCTTAAGCGCCGCGTCCTCCGCACCGACGAAGGGATATTTTACCTCAAAATTATCCTTATCAACTCTCGTTATGCTATGCTCACCGAAAACGTTTTTCAGAAGCTTTATAGCGTCGTCGTCAACCTCGCTTCTCGTGATAATGTCGGTGGTTACGGTAAAGGACTGATCAAGAAGACCGAGGTAGCCCTCGTTCATATCGATATATCCGTCTGCATCCGAGGGTGTCGCGAGGTAGGAATTCTCGTAGCTGTAAGTCTTCTCCGTGGTGAAGCTTACGAGCGCGCGATAGTTATCCTCAAAAACGATAGCAAGCGCAAAGATCGTCTTTATACTCTCGGGTCTGCCCTGCTCGTCAAGCTTTACGGTAACGGTAGAGCGGTCGCGGTCGATGTAGGACTCCTTGATAGAGTCGAAGGAGTCGGTCCAGTTACCGAGCTCACCCTGCATCTTCGTTGCAACGCTCTTAACGATAGGACCTAAGGTAAGAGTGACCTTTCCGTCAGAATCGGTCGTTTTCTCAAAGCCCTCGTAATCGTCAAAGGAGATCTCCTCGAGGAACTGTCCTACGTATTTTTCGTAGTTCTTGTCCTTCTTCTCCTTCATCTCGGCAAGCTTTGCCTGGTACTGCGCATCGGTCATACCGCTCGTTTTAGTCACGGCGTAGGACTCCTTTGTGATGATACCGATAAAGCTCTCGTTAACGTAAAGAACGTCGTCTACGAAAAGGTAGTCGATCTTCTCCGTGCCGCGCTTCTCGGTAAAGGCGTAGTTTTCCCCGTCGATCGTAATTACGACCGCGGTCTTATTC
>JAFYRZ010000006.1 GCA_017546745.1 Clostridia bacterium | reverse complement strand
GCGACCGCCCCCAAGGTCACTATCACCAACACGAGCGGCATCTACTACGGTGCTACCCTCGTTCTTGACGGAACTCTTAAGCTCCGCTTCTACTTTGAGGGCAACGACCGCGAGGTTGAGCTTGCCGGTGAGATCGCAACCGTTACGAACAACGGCGACCGCTGCTATGCGGAGATTGCTATCACCCCCGACAACCTTAACGAGAGATTTAACGTAAGGTGCGAGGACACCTTCGTTAAGTACAGCGCGCTCAACTACCTTAAGAACAAGGCGGACGACGCTACCCTCTCCGAGCTTGTTGCCAGCCTTTACGCGTACAGCAAGGCGACCGAGAAGCATCTCGCGGCGCGCGACTGCACCCACGTTGATCTTGACAACGAGACCATTCAGTACGCATCCCTCTATAACAGAGGTATGAGGAGTGGCACCTGTATCTCCTGCGGCGAGACCGTAAAGGAGGTTTACGGCAAGACCTCGGCAGACGTCAACAAGTACAACGAGACCGAAAAGGGCGGCACGTCCTACTCGGATAAATTAAACGTTGCGAACGATATTCTCGGCGCGGGTAAGCATTTCTATCCGCACGCAGAGAACGGAAACGCAGGACGCGACCTTTACGTTGAGTTCTCCTTCCTTTATAACGAAACTCTCGCAAACAATACCGCGGGCTACCTCGACCTCTTCCGCTTTGAGAACGACGACGAGGCAAACGGCCACACCATCTTCTACTTAAACCTTAAGAACGGCGGCTTTATCCTCGGTACGGAAGATCCTACCGACCCCGAGGCAGAAATCAAGGCAACGCTCGGCGAGTACGGCTGGCACAGGATCGGACTTAAGCTCCACCAGGAGGCAAGCATCAACAACGGCTTCGTTATCCACACCGCAACGGCAACCCTCTACCTCGACGGCACCGAGGCGGTAAGCTACAACGCAAACCTTTACGCAGACACCTACACCAACTTTATCTATACCGCTACCCTCGGCTCTAACGGTCAGCTCACTTATAAGGATATGGAGTCTAACAAGAACCTCTATTTCTATAAGCTCTCCGATCTTTCCTGCTCCGACGATGTATTTATCGTTACCGCAGACGAGTATGCAAGAGCGACGAGCTCCTTTGCTCTTAACGTTACCCCGAGCACCGCACCCGCGGCTGACACCATTAAGGTTTCTACCGAGGTTACCCTTGACGCTAAGGCATACTTTACCGTTAACACCACCGTAGCCGACGCGGATATCCCCACTAAGGCGGGCAACACCTCGGGCAACAAGGTCCTTCTCGTTTCTATCGACGGACTCCGCCCCGACGCGCTTGCTGACTCCGAGTATTACAGTGAGCTTATGTCTCTCGGAAGATATACTCTTAACGCGCAGACCATCAACCCCTCTATCACAATGCCCGCGCATATGAGTATGTTCCACAGCGTTACCGCGGCAACCCACAATATGACCTCTAACCTCTATAAGCCCAGCGCAAGCCTCGGAAACGGTATCACCGAGACGCTTGCCGAGGCAGGTCTTACCGCCGCTATGTTCCTCGACTGGGAGAAGATCCAGTGCCTTACCAAGGCATATAACGACACCGAGAGATACTTTATCTCCGGCAGACCCACCGACGACGAGTGGTGGTACGAGGCGTCTACCACCGAGCTTTGTCTCGAGGTGCTTGACCACGCAACCAACACCCCCACCGACTTTACCTTCCTTTACTTCGCTCTCGGCGACTCTATGGGTCACGATTACGGCTGGCTCTCCGACGAGTACAACTGGGGCGTTGACCACATGCTTAAGAACCTTATCTCGCTTATCAAGGCGCTTCCCGAGGATTACACCGTTATCGTTACGGCTGACCACGGCGGCGGAGGAGATAACGGCACGCACAGCCACGGCTCTGCAAACGTTGTCGATATGACCATTCCCATGTTCATCATCGGCGAGGGCTTCGAGGGCGGAAAGGCGCTTAACTTCGACATTTCCATTCTCGATATCGCGCCTACCATTCTCGACATTCTCGACGTTACTCCCGAGCATTACTGGGAGGGCAAGAGCATGATCTCCGGCATGCGTGCGGAGGCTATCGCGAAATCTCTCGCACAGACAGGTGACACCGGTGCCAAGGCTCTTGAGGTGTTTATGGCAAGAGACTCGTGGGGCAATTACTTCAACCACGGTAAGATCAAGTCCTTTGATGCAAGCGGCAATTCTCTTAAGATCGGCGCTACCAATAACGGCAGAAGCGCGTTCTCGGGCTTCCAGCTTAATAAGGCGGCGATCAGCGAGTGGGTAAAGCTCGGATATAAGTACGTATCCTTCAACGTGACCTTCTCTGCCGACAGCGGAGCCGCACCCTTCTTCGTTGATACCTACGTATATCCCTACCACGACGAATTCTTCGTTTCCACCCCCACCTTCGTTGACCCGGACTCCACCTCCGAGCAGTATTATTCGAACGGCGCTACCATCAAGCTCGACCTTGAGGCGCTTCTTGCTTGTACGGTGAACGGCTCCGGACTTAACTTCATCCTTATCAAGGATAACGTATGGACACCCACCGGCGACGCATACATCACGTTCTCTAATATTACTTTTTCTAAGTAATAAAGTATAAAACAAAAGAGTGGAAAGCAAAATTGCTTTCCACTCTTTTGTTTTCGGTCTTACCAAATGTGACAGTCCCTTTTATCCTGCGAAGCAGGACTTCATCCACCATAAGTGGACTTCATCGCGAAGCGATTTATTCCGACTCCGTCGGATTTCATTATATATTCCTGCTATTATGACAAGTAAAGTATACAATCTGCGTGGTTTTTGAGAGTTTCTTGATAAGAGAGGCGACACTCTTAAAATGCTTCTCATCGAGGGCACAGAACGGGTCGTCAAGCAGGATGAAGCCCTTATCCTTACCGAAGATGACCTCTGCGATAGCAAGACGCATACAGAGCGCGACTATCGCGTGCTGTCCCTGGGAGAGGTGCTTTTCGGTGTGTCTTTCTCCGTGCGCCTCAAAGTAGAGGTTAAGATCTCTGTCCATCGAAAAGCTCTCGCCGATATAGTCGGCAAGCTCAGCACCGTATTCAAGAAAGCGCTCTCTTATCGGAGAGAGGTATTTGGAGATCATACGGTCGTCCGCGCGCTTTAGGTATTCCTGCGTTTTGGTAATGATCGCGAGCCTTTCGGCAGCCTCTGCCTCTGCCTCCCTGAGCCTTGAAAGCTCGGTAAGAGCGCCCTCCTTTTCCGAGAGAAGATCCTCGCTTTGAGTGATGTCGTTTTCATTGTTAAGTATCTCGCGCTCGATCGCCGCTATCATAGCATCCGGGTCGGTAAGCGTCTCATCCTCGCCTGCCTCGGCGCGAAGGATATCCTCCCCCCTGCCAAACGCGGCAACGTAGTCGGCGAGCTCAGCTCTCGTCTTATCCCGCCTTACCAAAAGGTCGTCATACTCGCGCCTGTCTGCGAAGATCCTGTTGGTAGCATTCGGAGCATCAACGTCGGTAAGCGCGAATTTTTCAACGAGGCCATCGTGAAGAGTTGTTGAAAGATAGAGCATCCTTCCAAGCTCCGAGAGGCTCTCTTCACGCTCTTCCCTTTCCTTTTTAATTATATTATAGGTCTTAACGTCCGCCTCGAGAGCCGCAAAATCAAGCGCGGCAACACCGCTTACGGCATAGCCGTTTTGGGAAAGAAAGCTCTCGATCCTCTCGGTAAGGTCCGCCTTTTTCGCGTTAAGCTCGGCTGCGCGAGCCTTTTCTCCGTTACCGCCCTTTATAAACAGGGACAGGGTGATAAGCAATACGCCGACGGCGCCCGTCGCGATACCCGCGATGAGGTTTAAAAACGCAACGGCAACTGCCGCGGCAATAAGCACTCCGCCGGAAATAATTAAGGGAAGCCGCCTTTTGTTATCCCTTTGCCCGCCGTCCGTAAGCGTTGAAAGCTCGTTTTCCACCTCTCCTATCTCGGCAAACGTTCCGCGATAGAGGGCGATCTCCTCCTCGGTCGGCGGCGTTTCGCCCGAAAATTTCACCTCAACATCGCTCGCGCCCGCCCGGGTCTCGGCGATCGCCGCGTTTATCCTCTCGATCGAGCTCTTCATATCCGAAAGCGCGGTTATATCGTAGGCGCTCGGCATACCCTTAGGGTATTTAGCAAGCAGAGCGTTAAGCGCGCGCTCGGTGTCCTCGCACTCGCGCACGAGCCTTTTGTAGGCGGCGCGCTTCTCCTTAAGAACGCTTCTCTCGCGAAAGTCCCTCTCTGCCGTCTTAAGCTCGGCACGCCTTTCAAGAAGCTCCTCTCTTTTTTTGTAAAGCGCATCAAGCGTCTTTTCGATAGTGTTAAGATTTTCGATCCTATCGCGCTTTTTCGCGATCTCTGCCGCAAGGCGGTTTATCTCGCCTCCGCCACCGCGCACCTTAAGCTTTTTCGCCTCACCGTCAAGCCTTGCGATAGCATCCTTAAGCGCAAGATCCCCCTCACCGCCCGAGAATTTTCCAAGGCGCTCGTTAATTCCGTCGGTCGAGCCGAGAAAAGAATCGCGCGAGTCCATAAGAACGACGCGAAGAAAGCTCTCGCGATCAACCCCGAGAAGCGCCTGCCCGACGTCGTCGCTCTCGCATGCCGTGGGCTTGTCGTCTATATAAAGGTTAAGGGTATCCTTGGTCTGGCTCTTTTTGTCGAAAAAGCGCTCGACGCGATAGGTCCTTCCGCCCTCGGTAAAGGTAAGGCTGCCGCCAAAGCGGCCACCGTCAAAGGGATAGTAATGCACCCTGTCCTCGAATTTTTGCGAATTTGACTTTGCGGTATCAAAGCCGTAGAGCATTGCCGTAATAAAGGCGCAAAGAGTTGTTTTTCCATACCCGTTCTCGAAATTAAAGACGGCGGGAGATTTATCAAACGCGAAGTCGGTGCACCTGATCGCGCCAAATCCCTCAACGTGACAGCTTATAAGTCGCATTTAAATTCCTCCATCAAATCTGTCGCCCGAAAGAGCGCGAAGCCCGAGGGCGATTATCTTTTTCTTCTCTTCCTCGTCCTCGTCCGAGGAAAGCACCTCGCGAAGAAACTCCGCGCGCAGGGAGAGGTCGCCAGAAAGGTCGCCGAGGCTTATTTTGCGCCTCGTTCTATCCTTGATAGTAATGAAATAATACTCACCGAGAAGCATATCCGAAAGAGATCTCTCGATGCCGGTGGTGTCGAACGTACATTCACCGTAAAGCTCAACGCGAAGAAGATCCTCGCGCGGTATTTTTGCCGCCCCCTTGATCAGCCTTTGCACGTCGTAAACGTCCGTAGCGCCGGTCACGTCCACCCTCACAGAGTGAAGATTTCTTCTCGCGGTCTTTATAAAGGTGGGATTTTTAAGGTCGTCGGTGTCGATAAGCACGATGCCCTTTTCACCGCATTCGTCAAATCCGCGCCCCTCGGGTGTGCCGGGGTAGACCATCGTCGTGTCCTTATCGGGGTAGGAGAGCGAAAAGGAATGTATATGTCCGAGCGCGACGTAGTCTATACCGCGGCCGCGGAGCCTCTTAGGATCGATAAGCCCCTCGCCGGTGCTGTCGGAGATCTGTCCGTGGAGCATAAGAATATTAGTTTTCTCCCTGTCAAGCGAAAGGGATGTGTAAAACGACTCGCAGTTGCCGGCAGAGATCTCTATACCGGTTATCACGACACCGTCTATTTCGTAGCTCTCGGGCGACGTGCCAAAGGTATGGAGGTTAGGCAATTCCTCGTCGTAGCTCTCGCGTACGTCGTGGTTTCCGCGCAGGTAAAAGAACTCGATATCCGGGCTCTGCCTTACCGCCGAGAAGAAATACTGCTTATCGCGCTTAAAGGGTCTGTCCGAGTCGAAAAGGTCGCCCGAAATAAGTATCGCGCGCGCACCCTCCGCCCTTGCGATATCTATGATCCTGCCAAAGGTAGAAAGCACCTCCGCGCGCCTTTGCTTTGTTATTGCGTCGGGAAAGCGCGAGTCGAGCGCCGACCCGAGATGCAGGTCTGCGGTGTGGATTATTTTCATTTTCTTTTCCTCCTTTGGTAGCCATAAGGGAGTCGAACTCATAAGGTTTTAAAATATGTATTTCCCCATATACATCGCCGAAATTTTCTTAAATATTTGTATATTCCTCAAAAATTTTGGCTCGTCTATGTAAAAATACATTATTTTAAAACTGCTCCTCACCTTCCGGCGAATAAATTTTTTATGGATTTTGGTGCAGTGAGCCGCAGTAAAGTACAACTTTACAAGGACCTCTGCGACGAAAGACATTAAAATTTATCGTCGCAAGGCTTGTTAGTTCGACTCCCTTATGGCTAGGCAAGAGTGTATTCGCTCTTGCTTGGTTTAAAAAAACGCACGTTTGCCTGTCGGCAAAGGTGCGATTTTGGCGATGTTTGCTTCGCGAATGATATTGGGCGTTGCCCGAGAGCGACCGTTGGTCATGTTTATTATGTCAATTATTATTTACAAAACGCGACATTTTCAGCCGAAATTTATAAATCCGTTTCCGAAAAGCTCGCTTGCGATAAAGAGAGAGCCGCACGCGGCAATGCCGATTATGGCGGCAATAAGACCGATAAGCGAGAGCGAATCAAAGTAGCTCATTCTCACCCTTGATATAACGCTGCACACCACGGCAAGCACGCCAAGGACGATGCCCGCGATGCCGAAGGGGCTTAAAATAGCCGAAAGGATACCGAATATAAGCGCCAGAAGCGCAAAAAGCCTGCTTCTGCTTTTTATTTCTACTGTCTGATTTTCACGGTCAAGGCTATCGTTATTCATTGGTTATCCCTCCTTTTTTATAATATTTTAGCACAAAGCGAGAAAATAATCAATAGTATTTTGCTAAAATTCGTCACAAAGGCTCGTTACCGCGCGCCCGCGCGCTAAAAAGTTAAGCAAAATTCCGAAAAGCTATTGAAATCGATAGCGTTATATGGTATCATAAATTGACGGCTTGATCCGTCCACCCCTTTGGGGTGAGCATTAAAAAAACAACAAAAAGGCAGGAATTTATAATGGAAGTTATTCGTTTTGATACGGCTACCGAGTACGGCCCGCTTCGCAGAATGAACGCGGTAAACAACGGCCCGGTTTTCAAAAGACACGCAAACGACCAGAACTCCGGCGGAACTCTCGCGCTTTACAGAGCGCTGAGAATCCCCTATGCAAGAAACCACGATGCTAACCTCACGTACGAATACGGCGGACCTCATATCGTTGATATAAGCGCTATCTTCCCGAACTTTGACGCGGACGAAAACGATCCTAAGTCCTACGACTTCGCCTGCACCGACGAGTATATCGCGGTGACCGAGCTTGCAGGAACGAAGACCTTCTTCCGTCTTGGTCAGTCTATCGAGCATAGGATCAAGAAGTACGACATTTTCCCGCCTAAGGACTATGCAAAGTGGGCAAGGATATGCGAGCACATCATAATGCACTACAACTACGGCTGGGCAGACGGCTACGAGTACGGGCTTGACTACTGGGAGATCTGGAACGAGGCGGACCTCGACAGAAGGACCGACAACAAGCGTACCTGGGCAGGAACGCTCGAGGAGTACTGCGACCTTTACGCGACCACCGCAAAATACTTAAAGAGCCGCTTCCCCGAGCTTAAGATAGGCGGACCTGCGGTTTCGAATATCAACGAGTGGACCGACCTTTTCCTCTCCGATATGCAGAAAAGAGAGGTGCCGATGGACTTCTTCTCCTGGCACATCTACACCCGCGAGATCTACAAGGTCGTCGAGGAGGCGAAGAAGGCGAGAGCCGTAATGGAAAAGTACGGCTACGGAGATGCCGAGTCCATCCTTAACGAGTGGAACTACATTCGCGGTTGGGAGGGCGAGAACTTCAAGTACTCGCTTAAGTCGATGAAGAATACCAAGGGCGCGGCGTTTACCCTCGCGACCATGATGGAGTGCCAGAAGAATACCGATATCGAGCTTCTTATGTACTACGACGCGCGCCCCTGCCTCTTCAACGGCATTTTTGACGATTTTAACGACCCCGTCCCCGGCTATTACGCATTCCTCTGGTACGCGGATATGAAGGACAACGGCAACGAGATAAGAGCCATGGGCGCACCCGAGAATATCTATACTCTTGCAACCAAGTCCGAGTGTGGCAAGGTCATGGCGACCCTCACCTACTACGTAGAGCGTGAGGAGAATTTCGGCAATAAGCAGATCGCGGTCTCCTTTGGCGGCAACCGCTGCTACGAGATCTATACCGTTGACGGTGAGAGCGGTGAGGTATCCGTCCGCTACACGAACGACATCGTCCTCGATATGAAGCCTCTTTCTATGGTATTTATAAGAGAGAGATAAAAATGGCACAAGGGGCTGTCTCAAATTTTGCATTTGAGGCGGCCTCTACATACACCCCAAAGATACAAATTGCAACTAATATTGTTAGGAGTTTGTTATGAAAAAATTTTTATCCGTTTTGCTAATTACCGTCACGGTGCTTTGCCTTGGCGTGCTTCTCGTTTCCTGCGGAGGCGGCGGAGGCACAGACGTTTGCACCGAGCATATCTACGAGACTACGGTAAGCCCGAAATACGACACGGTTGGCACGCTTAAGTGCAAAAATTGCACCGAAACCATCACCCTTCCCGCCCTTAAGGATCGCGAGCAATATTTTGAAAGCTCAATGGGAAACAGCTCTTATACCGTAACGTACGTAGTCGGTAGCCAAAGATTTTCCTTTGAGCAGTCCTTCTTTATTTACGAGGACCTCGGCTTGGGAAATATTGCAATAACCGATATGCTCGGGAAGTCCGAAACGGGTATTGAGATACCCGAGACAATAGACGGCAAGACGGTCACAAAGATAAAAAGCTCTGCTTTTAATATGGCTCGACAGAACGGCTGGCAGCTGCTTTATGTCAAAATCCCCGCGACCGTAACCGAGATAGAGGGTAATATCCTTTCCGGTCTTTCCTGGACAAACGGCCCTGTGCAAACCGGGGTCGAGTTCCCGCTTTGCTTTACCTTAAAGGACCTGTTTGGTGAGACCGTGCCGGCTGAGATCAGCCGGGTCGTCTTCAACGGCGGAGATACCATAAGGACTAACACGCTTGAGGGCAGCGCTCCCTACTCCTACGTTATCCCTGCCTCGGTTACTAAAATAGAGACCGACGCATTCTACCCTTGCGCGAACCGCAGCGGTATTTCAGTTTACTACCACGGCACTCTTGCGGATTGGTGTGAGATCGAGTTTGAGAGCGAGAGATCAAATCCGTTCTTCAGAGTGGATTCAAGTTTCTTCTTCCTTATGGGCGAGAACGGCAGCTGGGAGCTGCTCAACGATATCGTTATCCCCGACACCGTGACCGAGATCAAGTCCTACGCGTTCGTCGGCTTCCCCGCAGATAAGATAATTATTGCGGATTCCGTCGTTACTATTGCCGACTATGCCTTTTTAAAGAGCAAGGCAACCTACGCTTATATTCCCGATAGCGTAAGATATCTTGGCGCAAGCTCTTTCGCAGAGAATTACAACCTTGCGACCGTGATTTTAGGCTGTGGCATTGAGAATATGGGAAGAAGCCCGTTCTATTACACGAAAAAGGTGAAGAACCTCTACTTTACAGGCACCGCAAGCCAGCTTCAGGCTCTTAAGTATAACGAAAGCATCACGGTCGACGATGGTGTTTTGTGGAGATTATCAACGATTCCCGCACACGTATATTCCGAGACTGCGGATATTGCCGCTTGGTCTCTCGGCAATTCCGTCTGGCACTACGACGAGAGCGGAGAGCCCGTGCTTTGGGATATCAAAAAGCAGGAATACTACTTCGGCAACTATACGTACAATTACTCCGAAACCGAGATTATAATCACCGACGAGGAGTGGGCAGACCTTCTTGCAAAGAAGGGCACGGAGGAGCTCTCGGGTATGCTTGCCGACTATCCCGACATTATAAACGCGTTCAACGAAAGCGCCTCCAAGGAGGAGTTTATCTCCAAGGCAAAGGCGATATTCGCGTCGGCAAGAGGCGGCTCGAATATTCAGTTCGGCAAAAACGGTATCAAGGATTGCTATAAGGACAGCCGCCTTACAAGCTCAAAGGATTTTGTTGCCGTATGCGTTGACGGTGTGTGGGGCGCTTACTCTTATTCCGACTATACGCTCTACCTCACCGAGGTTGAGGATGGCACCGTTGCCGTTGTAGGAAACGGTTACACATTCACCGTAAATCACATTTATGTAAAGTAAGCCTTACATTACACACCGCAAAATCCCTACAAAAGCGGCTCTTCTGCGGTGTGCTTTCGCGCTTTTGCGAGTGCGTCAAGCTATAATATATATTATTTATGGGATAATATATAAAAGCATTGACAAACCGAATATTTTGTGCTAAAATAATATTTGTTAATAAATTTTAAACAAAAGGAGTATTCCCATGGTTGGTTCATTTTGGGCATTCGTGCCCGCGATCGTGGCAATAGCGCTTGCTCTTCTTACGAAGCAGGTCTACGTGTCACTCTTCGTCGGAATCTTTACCGGCGCTATGTTCCTTGCAAACGGAAATCCCGTTTATGCCCTCGGTAAGGTTTACGAGGTTATGAGCGGTGCCGTTGGCGGTAACACCTCTATTCTCGTTTTCCTCGTAGTTCTCGGCGTTCTCGTAGTTCTTATGCAGAAGTCGGGCGGTGCGCGTGCTTACGGTGAGTGGGCACAGAAGAAGATAAGCACTAAATCCGGCGCTCTCGCGGCTACCGCGGGCCTTGGCTGTCTTATCTTCGTTGACGACTACTTTAACTGCCTTACGGTTGGCTCTGTTATGCGCCCCGTAACCGATAAGTTTAAGGTATCTCACGCAAAGCTCTCCTACATAATCGACTCTACCGCGGCTCCCGTCTGCATCATCGCTCCCATCTCCTCTTGGGCGGCGGCAGTTTCCGGTCAGCTCGACGGTAACGGACTCGTTGTGTTCATTAAGACCATTCCCTTTAACCTCTACGCGCTTCTTACTATCGCGTTCGTTTTCGTTCTCTGCTTCCTTAACCTTGACTTTGGTAAGATGAAGAGAAACGAAATGATCGCCGCCGAGACCGGCGACCTTAACGCAGGTGAGGTTGACGTTGCGTCCGATGAGGACAAGTCTATCGTTATCAACCCCAACGGTAAGGTTCGTCACCTCTTCGTTCCCGTTATCATTCTTATCGTTGCTTGTATCTCCTCTATGATCTACACCGGTTACTTCTACGACTGGGATGCGGGCTGCCTTGGCACGACCGTACAGTCGAGCGGTGTTATCGAGGCTATCTCGAACTGTGACGCAGGTCTTTCTCTCGCTATCGGCTCGACCATCTCGCTCGTTCTTATCGCTATCTTCTATATGATAGATAAGGTTGCGACCTTCAAGGACGTTACCGACAGCTTTACTCAGGGCTTTAAGGCGATGGTTCCCGCTATCCTTATCCTCACCTTTGCTTGGTCTATCTCCAGCATTATGGGTGCTAAGGGCGGCAACCTTGACGCACAGGCGTTCGTACAGAACAACATCGAGAAGATTCCCGAGGCGGTTTCTATGTTCTTCCCCGCTATCTTCTTCGCGCTCGCTTGCGCTATCGCGTTCTCTACCGGTACCTCTTGGGGTACGTTCGGCGTGCTTGTTCCCATCGCGGTCTCCGTTCTCGGCGGCTCGGGCACTCTCGCTATCCTCACCGTTTCCGCGACCCTCGGCGGCGCAGTTTACGGTGACCACATCTCCCCCATCTCGGATACCACCATCCTCGCGTCCACCGGCGGCGGCTGTAACCACGTTGACCACGTTAAGACCCAGCTCCCCTACGCTTCGCTCATTATGGGCATCGCATTCCTCTCCTACATCGTAGCGGGCGTTTGCGCATCCCTCGGCAGCGTGCTCTGCGCTGTTATCATGTGGGCTGTTGCTATCGCGCTCTTCGTTGGAGCGATATTCCTTATTAAGTATCTTGAGGCAAAGAAGAACGCTTAAGGCAAATCCATGATATAATATTAAAAGCGGCAGAATTTCTGCCGCTTTTGCTTTTGCACCCTTTCTTTTGACTAAACGTTGCGTTTGGTTGATTTATATCTCGCAAAGATTTATTATTTTCCTGTTTTTGCGCATTGCGTACCTTAAGGATTTATAAGCGCCTCCGTAGTTGTTATTTACATAAGCGATTATAAGGTCAGAGTTTTCGATCATCCATTCGTTTCTTCTCGAAATCGCAAATCGTTTTGGAACATTCTCGATAGGCGGAAAAAGAGTCGCGTCGTATGCTCCGCTTTCTATCAGGCTACCGATTTTGCCCTCTTTTGAAAAGCTTAAATAAGGGATAACCAATATAATTTCAACATCCGAAAGCTCGTTCTTTAAATCCTTGCAGCAGAGAGCCGAGATTTTGTCAAAATCACCATATCCGCCGAGATAAAATTTTACAGGCTCTCCACTTTTAACGTTCGCTCGTAATACATCTTTAACCCTGTTTTTAACCAACTCCTCGGACGGAATAAATGCGTGCCCTACAAACGAAATCGTCATTCTGTTACCTCGATATATCGTGGAACTCCACGTTTTGATAGATATATTATACAATCGAGTGCGTATTTTGTCAATATCGTGGAATCCCACGAGAGAAAAATCTCATATAATCTTATAATAATTGTGGAACTCCACAAATTAAGAGGTATGAGTATGAAATTAAACGATGCTATTATCAAGCGCATAGAGGAAATCTGCGAGGAAAAGAAGAGCAACGTATGCGACTTGGCTCTGAGCGGAGGAATGTCACCCTCGGCGATATACGACCTTATCAAGGGCAGAACGAAATGCTCTAAGGTCGTTACCGTAAAGCGCTTTTGCGAGGGCGCGGGCATAACCCTTTCCGAATTCTTCGACAGAGATTATTTTAACGACCCCGAAGCGGACTAAACGCTATAAGGATAAAGGCGGCAGAAATCTGCCGCCTGCTTTATTGTATATTTCACGTTCGCGTTAGCGAGCATTTCACATTTGCGAAAGCAAATATTTCATCGCGTAGCGATTTCACTTGCCCCTCGCGGGCAAATTTCATTGCAAGCCTGCCCTGCAGGTTTGCTACACGTCCATTATTACGGGGAGTATCATCGGCTTACGCTTAGTTTCCTTGTAAATAAACTTCGCAAGGTCATCGCGAATGGCGTTTCTGATCTGGGTGAAGTCGTTTACGCGCTTTGCGAGCGCATTTTCAACCGAGCGGGTCGCGACTGCGCGCGCCTCTGCCATAAGCTTCTCCGACTCCTTGACGTAGACGAAGCCGCGCGAAACGATATCAACGCCCGAGAGAATTATCCTATCGTGCAGGTCTACCGTAACGACCGCAACGACAAGTCCGTCCTCTGCGAGGTGCTTTCTGTCGCGAAGAACGACGCTTCCGATATCACCGATGCCCGAGCCGTCTACCATAACGTTGCCCGCCTGTACGGTGCCGGCGAATTTCGCGCTCTTGCGGTCGAGCTCCAAAACCTTTCCGACCTCCGAGATAAAGATCCTCTCCGAGGGGATTCCCATAAACTCGGCGATCTCCTTATTTGCATAAAGGTGGCGGTATTCACCGTGGATAGGCATATAAAATTTAGGCTTTAAGAGGGAAATGAGAAGCTTTATCTCCTCGCGGCAGGCGTGACCCGAAACGTGAACGTCCTCTACCGAGTCGTTTACTACCTTAACACCGCTTCTGATAAGCGCGTTTACAATCCTGCCGATAAACTTCTCGTTTCCGGGGATAGCGCTCGAGGAAAGAACGACGACGTCGCGCGAGGTGATCTTGACCTTATCGTGACCGTCAAAGGCAAGGCGGTAGAGAGCCGACATAGGCTCACCCTGGCTGCCCGTGGTGATAAGGGTTATCTTCTCGGGCGGATATTTCTTGATCTCGGACACGTCGATAAGCACGCCGTCGTGGATATCCATATATCCGAGCTCTGCCGCCGCGCCGATAACGTTTACCATGCTTCTGCCGAGGACGGCAACCTTTCTGCCGTGCTTTGCGCTGGTATCGATTATCTGCTGAACGCGGTGAATGTTTGACGAGAAGGTCGCAACGATAAGACGGCGGTCGTCGTACTTATCAAAAATTCTCTCAAGCGACGAGCCGACCGTCCTCTCCGAGAGGGTAAAGCCGGGGCGCTCCGCATTCGTGGACTCGCAAAGAAGAAGCGAGATCCCGTCCTTTCCGAGCGTTCCGATTCTCGTAAGGTCCATCATATTTCCGTCGAGGGGAGAGACGTCTATCTTAAAGTCGCCCGAGTGGTAAACCGTACCGACCGGGGTCTTAAGCGCTATCGCGCAGGCGTCTGCTATCGAGTGGTTAACGTGGATAAACTCAGCCTTAAATACACCGAGGTTGATAACGTCGCCCGCCTCAACCGTGTAAAGCTCGGGATACTCGGGCGGCGGATCCTCGTCGAGCTTTCCCTCGATGATGCCGAGAGAAAGGCGCGTGCCGTAGATGGGCACGTTTATCTCCTTAAGCACGTAGGGAATAGCACCGATGTGGTCCTCGTGGCCGTGGGTTATAAGTATTGCGCGCACCTTATGCGCGTTATTTTTAAGGTAGGTTATATCGGGAATAACGAGGTCAACGCCAAGCATATCGTCGTCGGGGAAGCCCATACCCGCATCGATAACGACGATATCGTCGCCATACTCAAACACAGTCATATTCTTACCTATCTCGGCAAGACCGCCGAGGGGGAATATCTTGAGCTTTTCGCCCCTGTCCTTGGTAACCCTTCTTTCCCTTTGGTTCTTATTCTTCATTATATATCCTCTTTATCCCTTGCGAGGCACCGCAAGGGGGTCGTTATCAAATTTAATATTACGAAAGGAAATTTTCCCTCCCGCAAACAACTGTTTCCATTATCAAGAAAGGTAAATATCTGTTTACGCGCCACACTATGCCGTTTGCAAACAAGAGTTTATAAGCTTACTAACGATAGTTTACAAACTTGCGGAAATGGTGGGTATTTTTTGATTTTAGGCGCACTTAAAAAGCCCCTACCGATTTTTTCTTTTTTCGGCGCGGCAAACGAGAAAATTCAGCCTAAAAAATCAAAAGTCCTATTACCGTCGCGCACAAAAGCGCGACACCGACGGCTAAGGAAAGGAGCAAAATTTGCCCACCGGTTTTGGGGGATATGCCCTCTTCCTTGCCGATAAGTGAATTTTCTTCTATGATACGGCTTACCTCGCTTATAAAGTCCTCCTCGGGAGTGTCCACTCTCCCGTCCTTAAGGACGAAATAAGCCTCCTCAAAAACGTCGCCTCCGACGCCCTTGATCCTTACAACTCTTTTTTCGGTTCCCTTCAGCATAAATTCTCCTATCTCTTTCGATAGTAATTATGCCAAAAGGGTGGGTTAATATTCCAAAATAAGATAAACCCGGAAAAAATTTACTAAAGCCGTATGTTTTTATCCGTTAAGAATTTTTAAATTACTTTCTGCCGAAAAGTCTTCCGAAAAGACCCTTCTTCTCTTCCTTTACCTCTGCCTTGGGAGCGGGAGTGGTGGTTTCTGCAATAGGAGCGGGCTCTGCTACGGGAGCAGCCTCAACAACGGGTGCAGGCTCTGCCTTGGGTGCGGGAGCAGCCTTGGGAGCAGGTGCAGCCTTAGGTGCGGGAGCAGCCTTAGGAGCGGGAGCGGGAGCAGGAGTGATCTTGGTCTCGTTCTGCACGGTCTTCTCGATCTCTGCCTTTGCCTCGTCGGTGAGCTTCTTTCTTCTCTTCTTCTTATCGGGAAGAGCGATATCAAAGTTATCGTCAAGAAGGTCGTCGATGGATACGGAGAAGAGAAGCTTCATCTCAAGGAGCTTGGGAACCTCGGGATAGGACTGACCCGACTCCCACTTGTAGACTGCCTGTCTGGACACACCGACAGCCATTGCGAACTCATCCTGGGTGATGCCCTTGAGCTTTCTCAGAACGCGAAGTTTTTCTTCAAATTTCATATTATCCTCCTTACCGCAGTTGCGGTTAATAATAATTTTTGGTTTTTTTGCGTTATTTTGCTAATTTTACTTTACATTTTAACCGAAAATATTCTCGTTTTCCTCAAGAAGCTCGTCATAGCGAGAATAATTTTCGTCATACCCTACGTAGATAGGAGAGTCAAGACGCCACCCGTCAAGAGTCTCTATCATATTAAACCTTACGGTTCTGTTTTGGGTTTTCTCCCCATCGGGGCTTGTAACGGTAGCCTTTACGGAGAGCCTTATAATCTCACCATTAACGTCAACAATCTCAAGAGTTGAGGTGTGGTATTCTACCGCGCCCTCAATCACCATTCCCTCGTAATCCACGTTAACGAGCAGGGCGATAAACTCATTCGTATCTTCGTCGCGCTTCTCAATGTATCTTGCATAGATAGCGATACCTCCCGCGGCATCGTACGACGGCTTAAGCACGTTTTTGAAAACGCTCTCGTAGCATTCCTTCGTGTAGACCGTTGTAGAAATATACTCAAGCTCTGAAAGGTTGGAAAATCCAAGCTCCTCAAGGTGG
>JAFYRZ010000074.1 GCA_017546745.1 Clostridia bacterium | reverse complement strand
TAAGAGGAATCATCGGATGCAAGGAAGAGAGCCGCCTTTGCAATTTCCTCGGGCTGACCGAGTCTGCCGAGCATTGTAAGACCTGCGAACTTCTTAAGAAGATCCTCGGGAACGGTCTTCATCATATCTGTCATAATATAGCCGGGAGCGATAGCGTTTACTCTTACGGGAACGCCCTTTCTTGCAAACTCCTTAGCCCAGGTCTTGGTAAGACCGATAACGCCTGCCTTGGAAGCGGCGTAGTTAGCCTGACCGATGTTGCCGTACTCGCCAACTACAGAGGAGATGTTGATGATGCTGCCTCCGCCCATCTCTTCCATATAAGGACCGATGTGACGGGTAAGATTGAATACACCCTTAAGGTTGATGTCGATAACGAGATCCCACTGATCATCGGTCATCTTTCTTGTCATAGCATCGCGGGTAATACCTGCGTTATTTACGAGAATGTCGATTCTGCCGTACTTCTCCTTCGCATACTCGAAGAGAGCCTTACAAGCCTCACCGTCGGTAACGTTAAGCTGATAGAACTCAACGCCTTCACACTCGTAAGAAAGGGGTGCCATATCTACTGCGATAACCTTTGCGCCTTCTCTTGCGAAGGTCTGTGCCATTTCACCGCCGAGGCCCTTTGCGCCACCGGTAACGATTGCTACTTTATCCTGTAATCTCATTTTTATCCACCTTTCGAATTAAATATTTTTAAGAATAACTGCAGTACCCATACCGCCGCCGATGCAGAGAGATGCAAGACCGTAGGTCTTACCGCTTCTCTTAAGCTCGTGTGCGAGGGTTACGATAATTCTGTTTCCGCTTGCGCCAACGGGATGACCGAGAGCGATCGCACCGCCGTTAACGTTACAGCGAGCGAGGATATCCTCACAGCTCTCACCGTGCTCCTCGGAGAGAAGCTTAACAACTCCGAGAGACTGAGCAGCGAATGCCTCGTTAAGCTCGAGAAGCTCGATCTCCTGCAGCTTCATACCTGCGTTTTTAAGCGCGTTTCTTACTGCGGGAACGGGACCAAGACCCATTACGTCGGGCTCTACGCCACCCTGACCGATGCCAACGATCTCCGCCATAGGAGTAAGACCGTACTTCTCAACTGCACTTTCCGACGCAAGGATAACGAAGGACGCGCCGTCGTTAATACCAGAAGCGTTACCTGCGGTAACAGATCCGTCAGGCTTGAAGGCGGGACGAAGAGTGCCAAGCTTTTCAATAGTGGTTGTGCGATTGATGTATTCATCGGCCTCGAAAACGAATTCCTTTCTACCCTGCTTAACGGTGATAGGAACGATCTCGTCTACGAACTTGCCCGCATCCTGCGCGGCAATAGCCTTCTTCTGCGAATTGATAGCGAACTCATCCTGCTCCTCACGGGTGAGACCGTATCTCTCAACGATATTCTCCGCGGTGATACCCATATGAAGACCACTGTAAGCATCGGTAAGAGAGTCAAAAATCATATGGTCGATCATCTTCATATCGCCCATCTTTGCACCCCAGCGTGTCTTACCGGGAACGAGATAGGGCGCGCCGCTCATAACCTCGGTACCACCTGCGGCAACGAGATCGGAGGCGCCCGCTTTGATAGAGAGAACGCCGTTCATAACAGCCTTCATACCACTACCACAGACCATATTGAGAGAATATGCGGGAATTTCGATAGGAACGCCTGCACCGATAGCAACCTGACGGCCGGGACCCTGCTTGATGCCTGCGGGAAGAACGTTACCAACGATTACCTCATCAAGCCACGCAGGATCAACCTTTGCCTCAGAGAGAGCAGCCTTGAGAACCTGCGCGCCAAGATAAGTGGGAGAAAGATCCTTGAGGGAGCCGAGCATAGATCCGATTGCGCTTCGCTTTGCGCTAACTAAGTATACTTTGTTCATTGGGTTTTCTCCTTCTTTTGTTTTTTATTTTTGTTATTACAGAAGCTTGTTAAGATTCTTAAGAACAGCAGCCGCATCGGATACGATACCAAGGTTAGCAACCTTGAAGATGGGGGCGTTCTTATCGGTATTTACGGCTACGATGAACTCGGAGTCCTCCATACCTGCAAGGTGCTGAATTGCACCGCTGATACCGAAGGCAAGATAAGCCTCGGGACGAACGGTCTTACCGGTCTGACCAACCTGACATGCGTGATCCATAACACCAATGTCAACGAGGGCACGGGAGGAGGCTACAGATCCACCGAGCTTGGTAGCAAGCTCTCTTGCAGGAGCAACATCCTTAACGCCACGACCGCAGGAAACGAGAAGCTTAGCAGTCTCGATCTTAGCACAGCTCTGGCACTCGATAACCTCCTCAATAACGGTAACGGCAAACTTGGATTCATCCCAAGCGATCTTCTCGTCTACAACAACGCCCTCGCGAGAGTCGTCACGATCAAGCTTGATCATAACGCCGGGGCGAACGGTAGACATCTGAGGACGGTGGTCGGGACAGATGATGGTAGCAAACAGGTTGCCGCCGAATGCGGGACGAGTCATAAAGAGGTTACCCTCCTCGTCCATTTCAAGCTTTGTGCAGTCCGCGGTAAGACCTGTTTTAAGTCTTGCGGAAAGACGGGGAGCGAGGTCACGGCCGATGCTGGTCGCGCCGAAGAGGATAACAGAGGGGTTGTACTCTCTGGCAATCTGTGTAACCGCCTGAGTATAGGGCTCGGTAACAAAGCTTGCAAGTCTTTCGTCATCGACAACGTGAACCTCGTCTGCTCCGTGTGCTATAAGGTCCTGTGCCTTATCCTTAATATTGTGTCCAAGGAGGATTGCGCCAACCTTTTCACCGGTCTTTGCAGCAAGCTCGTGCGCAACGCCGAGAAGCTCGAGAGCTACGCTCTGAAGCTCGCCGTCACGCTGCTCGCAGAATACCCAAATATTCTTAGCCATTTCTTCTTACCTCCTTATATAAGATGACGCGCCTTAAGTGCGTCTACGATAGTCTTTGCTGCGGTCTCGGGATCAAGCTCGAGAGTCTCAATGGTCTTGTCAAACTGCTTGGTAGCGGTGGACTTAACCTTTGTGGGAGAGCCCTTAAGACCGATAGCGGCGGGGTCAACCTCAATGTCGTTAAAGGTGATAATGCCGATC
>JAFYRZ010000073.1 GCA_017546745.1 Clostridia bacterium | reverse complement strand
GATATGCGACGCGCCCCAGGAAATAAGGGTGGTTGCCATTATAAGCGGCAATAGCTTAAACTGATAGCAGCCGTAGAAATAGTAGCTCGCAATAAGGAGCATCGGCCACCTCATTTTCTTCGGAAGAAGGAAATAAAGCAGCGCTACTATGGGGTAAAACAAGAGAAATTCCCAGGAGTTAAAGGTCATTCGTCCTCGCCTCCCTTCTTTTCTCTAAGCCCTAAAAGGCAAGGGATAAAGTGTATCATAGTGTGGAAAAAGAGGCTGAAAAGATAAGCGAGAGTTGCCTCGCTTATCGTAAGCTTAAGCCACAAAAATGCGAATATAGCAAGTATATGTAACGTAATGTTTACAATACTGATAGCAAGCGACAATTTTCCGCGCGTAAGATAGGTTATAACGTGTAATACGCAAAAGAGCGCAATTATCGCGAGCGTGATATAAAGGGTATTTCCGCCGCCAAAAAGCTGCATAGGCTTTACCGCACCTTTCGTTTTTATTTTAGTCGGTCAGTTGTTCTTAATTTCTTCGATATAATCGACCTTGTAGGTAGGTCTTCCGTCGCTGACCCCTGTCTCAAACATACAGCCCTCAAAGCCTGTGCCGACCTCGAGGTAGCCGTTAATATCCTCTATACCAAGACTTACGCAAAGGTCGGTATAGAACTGATACGTCCAGATGGCTCTGCCGTAGTTGTTAAGGTGGTATGCGCTGTCAAAGAAATAGTTATGGTGGAAGATATAATTTGCCGCACAGCCGACGTATGCGTCATACTCGTAGTAGGTTTCCCTTATAAGAGCGTCGTAGGCAGAAAGCCAAATAGCCGCGTCCGCCTTTACCTCGGGGATCACGCCAAACGAGCTTCCCGGCACGCCCGTGCCATCTACCGGGGCATACGAGAAAAGCGTCGTAGCGCCCGTCGCCTTTATCTCGCGGATAATCCGGTTTACCTGATCGGCATATCTCGGCTCGGTAAACGAGCACCAGGTGACGTTATTCGGGTCCTTCCAATCCTGTGTCGCAGCGTCCTCCGCCGTCCAGTTGGGCGCGGCGTTCGACTTTATCCTATCGTTAAAGGTTATCATATAGGTGTCGGTGTAGCTGACGCAGCCGACCTCGTTTCTCATAATAGAGCGCTTGCTGTAATTCGCAAGCTGATCTCCGTATCTGTTGTGTCCTGCGCTCTTGCCGTTTTCTACCGCGAGGATATCCTCGTACCTCGTGGGGCTTTGAGCCGCTCTGTTACGGTTGAACTCGGACAGAGACGTGAAGATGCGCGAGTATTTCGAGGCGTCTATATACCTCATAAGGCTCGGATACATACCCTCGGCACAGCCGATCGAGTTTGCATCAAAGGTGGTATCTCCCATAGCTCTTACGTGGTTCTCGGGCGACATTACAACGACGTCCCCCTCCTTGGTATAATGCTCGATAGCGTCGATATAGAACATTATCGTATAGTGCCTTACGATACCGAAGTTGATAAAGCTGTATTCGCCACTCTCGCCGCCGTTAAGAAGCGCCTCCATATAGGTCGAGCTCATTCCCTCGTAAACGGAAGAGCCGCCGAACATAATAACGCGCTTCGTGTCAGCGGTGGACATAACGCGCGTAAGCTTTATCGCGAAGCGGCCCATCCACTGGTCATGTGAGCGCTTCGGGGGCATAACGGCATTTATACGAAGCTCCTTAAAATTCTTTTTGGAAGCATCGTCAAGAAAATCATCGGTCGCATAGGTTATTCCGTCGGAATAGTATATCGTCCTTATTTTATCACAGTTTACAAAAGCTCCGTCCTTTACCTCGAGAATGTATCTGCCGAAGATGACCGTCTCAACGTCTTTGTTTTTAAATGCGCCGGAGTCTATGGATATAACGTACTGATCGCCGATCTTGTTGGGAATGGCAACGATCTTTTCGTTACCGAGGTACTCGGTTATCTGAAGCCCGCTCGTTTTCCAAAAGGGAACGGTGAGTGATGAGCCGGGACGGGTGTTATTAACCTCCCTATACGTGAAGGACTGCTGATCCGCTTCCTTTTGCCAGATGCAATAGAGGATCGGAATTCCGTCCTGCTGATCTATCTGGAACTTTGCGCCAGTATTATAGCCCTCGCCCGTTCCGTCGGGCTTTGTGTTATACTCGACGAGCACGTAGCCCTCGCGGGTGAAGGTCGCATCGTCATAGAAGGTCGACGCAGTTTCTACCACCTCGAAATATTTTGCACCGAGTGTCACCTGCACAACATCTCCGTTTACGGTAGCGGTGTAATAGGCGGTGCTTTTCATATTGGTTGAATTCGGGTTTACCTCACCGCCGTTAAGGTTGTAGTAATAAACGTTTTCGGTGGTGTAGTTTGCATATATCTTGATAGTTCGGTTATCAAAAGAATAATCACCGCAAAGCCTAAAGGTAAAGGTCCTGTCGCTTGAGACGATAGCGCCTCCGTCCGAGAAGGACTTACCAAACGTCCAGCCGATAAAGCTCGCACCCGTATTGGCGGATACCGCGGTTACCGTTGTGCCCTCGGCATAGCTTCCGTTCGGGGTGCTTACCGTGTCACCCTCCGCAAGGTGGGCGCTGAAGTCGTAGGCATCCGTCCTTTTTGCCTCGATCTCAACGCGGCTTATGGAAAGTGTCACGGGAGAAATTACGTAAACTCCGCGCTCGTAATCGTATTCACCGGGGACGCTTGCACTCTTAAAGGTATAGCCCTCCGAGAAGGTAAGCGGTATTTCAAGCGTATCGCCATCGCGTGCTGTAAAAATACTGTTCTCGACGGACACGCCCTCGCCCTTTGTGATGACCCTAACGGTAACCTCCGTCAGGTTGCCAACGTCAGACGAACCGTCACCTTTAGAGCCGTCATCACCGCCACCCGCACCGCAGGAGGCAAGAACGGAAAGCGAGAAGATTATAACGAACAAGAAATATATCAGCTTTTTCATAAATCAAGCCTCCGAGAGAGTTTTTATAAATCGATCACTCTATAAAAATCAGAATTCGTACTCATTATAATTATATCACACGCGCGAAAAATTGTAAAGTAAAAAAAGGGCGCCTGAAAGACTTAAAATGGCGCGTTTTTTTGGTGATAATGCACAAAATGAGGTCCGTGGCTTTTTGAGTCACGGACCTTAAAATCTGTTAACGTATATTTTCTATGTAGTCTACCTTATACTTAGGCTTTCCGTCGGTAACGCCCGACTCAAACAGACATCCTTTAAAATTCGTGCCAAGCTCGGTATAGCCGACCGTATCGGTAATGCCGAGGATAGCCGTCATATCGGTATAGAACTGATACGTTCTTAAGGCTCTGCCGTAGTTGTTTAAGTGGTATGCGTTATCGAAGAAATAGTTGTGGTGGTAGATATAAGACGCCGAAGAGCCGACAAGGCCGTCAAGCTCGTAGTAGGTTTCGGCAACGAGCGCGTCGTAGGCGGCAAGCCAGCTTGCGGCATCTGCCTTAACCTCGGGAATTACTCCCCACGCGCTACCCGAAATTCCAACACCGTCAACCGGGGCAAATGCGAAGTAGACAGTAGCGCCAGTGGACTTTATCTCGCGTAGCATACGGTTGACCTCGTCTGCGTATTTAGGGTCGTTAAAGTTACACCAGGTGAGGTTATCGGGATTCTTCCAATCCGCAGTATCTCTGTTCTCGTCCTTCCAGCCGGGGGCGGAGGTCGACTTTACCTTTTCGTTAAAGGTTATCGTATAGGTATCGGTATAGCTTACGCAGCCAGCCTGGTTTCTCATAATAGAGCGCTTATCGTAATCCGAAAGATCGTCACCGTACCTGTCAGAGCCCTTGCTACCGTCGCCAACCTTGCAGATATCCTCGTATCTCGTAGGCTTTTTCGACACTCTTGACTCAAGGTTAAACGCAGAGAGCGAGGTGAAAACACCCGTGTATTTCGAAATATCGAGATAGCGCATAAGGCTCGGGTACATACCCTCGGAGTCATCGTAGGAATCTCTTACAAAGTCTGTGCTACCCATAGCTCTTATATGATTCTCGGGGGACATTACGACGATATCGCCCTCCTTGGTGTAGTGGTCGATAGCGTCAAGATAGAGCATAATCGTGAGAGTTCTCGTCGTACCGAAGTTAATAAAGCTGTATTCATCATCAAGACCCGAGTTGTTTATAAGCGCCTCGACATAGGTCGTGCTAAGTCCCTCGTAGATAGACGATCCGCCGATCATAATGATGCGGTTCGTATCTGCGGTAGACATAACGCGGGTGAGCTTTATCGCGAAGATGCCGCCCCAGTCGTTATTGGAGAGCTTCGGGGGCATCGTCGCATTCATACGGAGGTTCTTAAAATTCCTTGCCGAAGCATCGTCGATCAGATCATCCGAGGCGTAGGAAATACCGTCTGAATAATACATCGTGGTAAGGCTCGTGCAGTTAACGAACGCACCGTCCTTTATCTGAAGCACGTATCTTCCGAAAACGACCGTTTCAACGTCCTTGTTTTTAAACGCGCCTGCACCGATCGAGATGACGTACTTATCACCGATCTTGTTGGGGATAACTACCGTCTTTTCATTTCCGACGTACTCGGTTATCTCGACACCGTTCTCCTGCCAGTAGGGAACGTACTCTGCGCTCGCACCCTTCGGGCGAGAGATCTTAACGTTAGAGAAGGTAAAGGACTGTTCGTCGGTCTCCTTCGCCCAGATGCAGTAAAGGACGGGCTCTGCATCGGCAACCGAGTCTATCTGGAACTTTGCGCCCATATTGTAGCCCTCGCCCGTTCCGTCGGGCTTTGTGTTATACTCGATAAGCACGTAGCCCTCGCGGGTGAAGGTCGCATCGTCGTAGAAGGTGGAGGCGGTCTCTACCACCTCAAAATACTTAGCGCCGAGGGTGACCTCTACCCTGTTACCGCTGACCTTCGTCGTGTAATAGGTGGTGTTTTTCATATTAACGGAATTTCTGTCAACCGTGCCGCCGTTAAGATCGTAGTAGTAAACGTTCGATCTCGTGTAGTTTGCAAAGATCTTGACCTTTGTGGAATTAAGAGCCGACTCATCGTTAAGCGCAAAGGTAAAGCTTCTCTCCTTTGAAACGATCTCACCGCCCTTGGAAAACGCCTTACCAAAAGACCAGCCGATAAAGGTAGCCTCGGTATTTCCCGCGGTAACGGTGACCGTCGTGCCCTCGGTATAAATATCATTCGGGTGTGTTGAGGTGTCCCCGCTCTCGAGGTTCGCCTCAAAAAAGAACTGCTGTACCGTCTTTGCCTCAAACTCAACGCGGCTTACGGAAAGAGGGATATCCTCGATAATAAATACGTTTCTTTCGTAATCAAAGCGTCCGTCTACGCTCGCGCTCTTGAAGGTATAGCCCTGATCGAACTCAAGCGGTATCTCAAGGTCCTCACCAAGGGTAGCAACAATGCTCGTATTCGGCGCGCTTATTCCGTCGCCCTTAACGATAACCGTGACGTCAAAGTAAACCGGCTCATCGTCGTTCGTGCCACCGCCGTTTTCGCCACCGCCGCCGTTACAGGAGGCAAAAATAAACAGAACGGCAAGGAGAAGAGTAAGCAAGGAGAATAATTTTTTCATATTTTCTTCCTTTCATGTAATATTCTACGTTAAATTATAGCACAGTTATATGGATTTGTAAAGTAAAAATTATTCGCCCGGGGATAGAAAAAACGGGCGCTTTTTTGGCAAAAATGCACAAAAAGCGCCCGTGTACCGAAGATAAAAATCATATCAAATGAAACAACTTGCACTTGTTTTTTCGCAAAATGCAAGGTTTTGTTTGCATTTACAGATAAAAGTCAGGTTAAATTTTAAATTTTACGCTATCCGCGTAGTCAAGAAATTCAGAGATATATCTTCTCTCCGAGTCCGCCTTAACCGTAAAAACGGTGGTAAAATACGCGTTTGGCGAGCGGTGAAAGGCAAGAAGAAGCATATATTTTACTCCGCCCTCTATCTCGTAATAAACGTAATAATAGGCGTCGCCATGCTGCTTTACGACGGAATCCGTACCGCT
>JAFYRZ010000072.1 GCA_017546745.1 Clostridia bacterium | reverse complement strand
TTACGGGTTGCTGCTGCGAAGGAAAGCTGACACTCGGTATTAACGTTGATCTTGGAAACTTATAATAAAACCTCACCAAGAACATTGCTTAAAACCTTTGCCATTGAATAAAAGCCCAAATCGTTCGGATGGCAATTGTCTACCGTACCGTCGTTTTCTGCAAACTGCATAAGATCCTTGCCATCTATAAAATATACGTTTTTGTCTCCGTTATTCACGGCGTTAGTATAGGTTTTTTTGATGACCGCCTTTCTTCTTTCACAGCTGCTATCGGGGAAAAACACGGGTGCTGACATCATAATTATAGGAAGCTGTGGCTGAGCTTTGCGTATTATATTAAAAAATTTTTCGTGCGTATTTTCAAGATACTCTACGTTGGGAGTATTGTGGTCGTAATCATAAACAAACACTGACATATCAAGATTTTTAATATAATCAGCCATTGCCTGCTCGCCTTTACAGTTGCCCCCAAAGCCAAGATTTACATAATCGGCATCAAATTCTCTTGAAATTCTTGCCTGATAAATATTACCCGGTCTACAAACACCGCATCCTTGCGTTATAGAAGAACCGTAATATACTATAGGCGTACTAATTTTATAGTCTTGTGCCTCTTCTATATACGACTCTTCATCCAAGCCTATATATAGTTTTTTTACAGAACTGAACGTTGGAAAATTTATTGTAATTTGTCTTGTCTTTTTTTCTTTAAAATACAAAACGCTCTCGTAACAATCATCAAAGTCAAGCGGCGGAAGAAAAGTATCATAGTACGTTTCCTTGCCATCCACCTCGTCGGTTATATACATATCGAATCCCGCAGACCCGCTGAGAGGAAAACGCGGTGATTTGTGTACGGTAACGTATTGTGCATTAATTGCAATATACCTGCTATCGGTTTTAAATCTTACTCGTCCTCCGGCGCAATTAGCATGTAAGGAATGTACTCCCTCGCTTACAGTCCTTGCCACCGCTTCAGGCATTCTTCTATATACACCGTTTTCCTGCTTGACACCGTAAATTTTAAAAATAGGATTCTCAATATCCAAAAATTTGATCCCATCAATACCTAATTTTGTTTCAAGGTCAAAAACCGAGTCTGTCTCTAAAATTTTTCTCATGTTAATAGTCATCCTATTTCGAATTAAATAATAACAAAAAAGTCCGCCAAAGCGTTCGCGCGCGAGCATCCACCTCATCATTAGACAATCACATGTATTTTACGTTCTTTTTGCGTAATTGCCGTTTGGCACTCTCATTATAACATAAGGGGCTTGATTTTTCAAGAGAAATCAAAAAAACAGTCAAAAGCATTAAGAGTTTTTTTATTATAACGAAGCAAAGCAAAACGGACTCTGCCGCGGCAGAGTCCGTTTTATATATAAATGAAGATTAAGCCTTGTTAGCAGAGCCGAAAAGAGCGATCTTCTCTCTTACGGTAGCCTTGATAGCCTCGCATCCGGGAGCGAGAAGCTTTCTCGGATCAAAGCCCTTACCCTCAAGGTCCTTACCTGCCTCAACGTACTTACGGGTTGCAGCAGCGAAGGAAAGCTGGCACTCGGTATTAACGTTGATCTTGGAAACGCCAAGAGAGATTGCCTTCTTGATCATATCCTCGGGGATACCGGTACCGCCGTGAAGAACGAGGGGCATATCACCGGTCTTGTTGCTGATAGCCTCAAGAGCGTCGAATCTAAGACCTGCCCAGTTTGCGGGGTACTTACCGTGAATGTTACCGATACCTGCAGCAAGCATAGTAACGCCAAGGTCAGCGATCATCTTGCACTCGTTAGGATCTGCAACCTCACCGCCGCCGATAACGCCGTCCTCTTCTCCGCCGATAGAGCCAACCTCTGCCTCAAGAGAAAGACCCTTATCTGCACATACTGCAACAAGCTCCTTAGTTTTTGCGATGTTCTCCTCGATGGGATAGTGAGAGCCGTCGAACATGATGGACGAGAAGCCTGCCTCGATGCACTTATATGCATGCTCGTAAGAGCCGTGGTCAAGGTGAAGAGCAACGGGAACGGTGATACCGAGACCCTCGATCATACCCTCTACCATACCAACGATGGTCTTGTAGCCGCACATGTACTTACCTGCACCCTCGGAAACACCGAGAATAACGGGGGACTTCATCTCCTCAGCAACCTGAAGAATAGACTTTGCCCACTCGAGGTTGTTGATGTTGAACTGACCTACTGCGTAGTGACCTGCCTTAGCATCCTCGAGCATTTTTTTAGCTGAAACTAACATTTTTTATCTCCTTAAATTTTATTAACGAATAAATAGCATCAAATACGCGCAAAATGATGAATTATGCGCATTCCTCTGCGTTCTCCATATATTTTAACACAAAAAATTCGGTATTTCAATATAAAAACAAAAATATTTTTAAAACTACTTGAAATTTTTCGGCTTTGGGTGTATAATATACCTGCAATGACGAAAGAATATGCGAATTTAACCCGAATCAAGAGAGTCCGCGGTCGGTGCGAGCGGATTTCGGCTATCGCTTTCCGCTTTCCGAGCGTTCGGTGACGAGCCGAGGTATCCCGCCTTAAGGGGCTTTTGAGGTCGGTTATCCGACGAATCAAGGTGGCACCGCGTATTATTCGCCCTTGAGCCTAAAGGCTCGAGGGCTTTTTTAATTTTCGTTATAAATTTATTCGATATATTAAGGAGAAAACTAAAATGATCGACATCAAATTCCTTCGTGAAAATCCCGATCTCGTAAAGGAAAACATCAAGAAGAAGTTCCAGGACGCAAAGCTCCCTCTCGTTGACGAGGTTATCACCCTCGACGAGGAGCTCCGCGCAAATAAGAAGAAGGCGGACGAGCTCCGCGCTAACCGCAACAAGATCTCCAAGACCATAGGCGCTCTTATGGGTCAGAAGAAGTTCGAGGAGGCAGAGGAAGCAAAGAAGCTTGTAGCCGAGCAGGCAGCCGAGCTTGCCGCTTGCGAGAAGCTCGAGGAGGAGCTTAACGAGAAGGTTACCAAGATAATGATGATAATCCCCAACATTATCGACGATACCGTTCCGATCGGCAAGGACGACTCCGAGAACGTTGAGGTAGAGCGCTACGGTGAGCCCGTTACCCCCGATTTTGAGATCCCCTATCACACCGAAATTATGGAGAAATTCTGTGGCATTGACCTTGACAGCGCGCGCCGCGTTGCAGGTAACGGCTTCTACTACCTTATGGGCGATATCGCGAGACTTCACTCTGCGGTTATCTCCTACGCGCGCGATTTTATGATCGACCGCGGATTTACCTACTGCATTCCTCCCTTCATGATCCGTTCTAACGTTGTTACGGGCGTTATGTCCTTTGCGGAGATGGACGCTATGATGTACAAGATCGAGGGCGAGGACCTTTACCTTATCGGTACCTCCGAGCACTCTATGATCGGTAAGTTCATCGATCAGATCATTCCCGAGCCCGAGCTTCCTTACACCCTCACCTCCTACTCCCCCTGCTTCCGTAAGGAGAAGGGCGCGCACGGTATCGAGGAGCGCGGTGTTTACCGTATCCACCAGTTCGAGAAGCAGGAGATGATCGTCGTTTGTAAGCCCGAGGATTCGAAGGCTTGGTTCGATAAGCTCTGGCAGAAC
>JAFYRZ010000071.1 GCA_017546745.1 Clostridia bacterium | reverse complement strand
CCCCTCCGGTTGCAAGGGCGGCAAGAAGACACGCCGCCCCACCCCGAAGATCGGGCGCTGTAACGCTTGCCGCGAGCCTAAGCCTTATGCGCGGAACAATGATCCTGTCCATAACCTTATAATAGCCTACGCCAAGGGGAGAAAGCGTCTTTAGATGGGAAAATCTCTCGGGGAAAACCGTATCGGTACACGCGCCCCCCATTGAGTACGCCATAAGGGTCGAGAAAAGCGGCTGAAGATCGGTCGGAAATCCGGGATATGGCTCTGCCGTAAGCTCAAAGGACCTTTTCGGATTTCCATAGATACGGATACCGATGGGCGAGACCGAAGCGCCGCCGCCCGCCTCCTTTATAAGGGTCGTGACTGACGTCATCTCCCTCTCGGATATCCCCTTTATAAGAATATCCCCTCCGGTCGCAAGGGTAAAAGCGGCATACGAGCCCGCCTCTATCATATCACCGCCAACCGTTACCTCACCACCCGAAAGCTCAGCCCCCTCAACAGAAATATACTCCGGCAGAAGCTCGATTTTTGCGCCGGCAGACCTTAAGAATTCGATAAGGTCAAGTATGTGCGGCTCCTCTGCGTAGTTATATATCTTAGATCTTCCGCGGGCTCGGGCAGCCATAATAAGCGAATTTACAGTTGCGCCAACGCTCCTTTTACCAAGCCTTACCTCCGCCCCGACAAGAGCACTGCACCTCACCACGCGCTCTTCTACCGTAGCACCAAAGCACTCTGCGGCATAAAGGTGAAGATCTATCGGTCTTTTTGCGAAATTACAGCCCCCAAAGCTTACGATATCCGAAACACCAAAGCCCGCAAGACACGCACCGATAAGATAGGTTGACGCGCGTATTTCAGAGGTTTCCGACTCGCACGGCGGAGCGTAAGAGAGTGCCGTAGTATCCACGGTAACCTCCGACCCGTGGCGAAATATCCTTGCCCCCATACCGCGAAGAATATTTAAGGTTATTCTCACGTCCCCGATATCCGGGACGTTTTTTATTTTAGATACGCCCCTTGTTGCAAGGGTTGAAAACAGAATAGGAAGCGCCGCGTTTTTAGATCCGCTGACCGTAACCTCACCTACAAGAGGGCGCGCGCCGTTTACGATAAACCTTTTCATAGCTGCTCCTTTACTGAGAGCAGTTTATTCACAAGGTTGAAATTACGCTACTAAAAGAGATAGAAAAGGCGCAGCCCATTTTGAGCCGCGCCATAAGAATAAGAATATTTTTACTTATAGTAAGCGACCGCAAGCTTGGTCACCATACTGTACGATACCGTGCCCGCCGTGCCGTTTGCCTTAAGATACATATCGTTAAATTTGTTTGAAAGATTGCCGATAAAGCCGTTTGCGTGCTCCCTTGAAACAGCGCTTGACGCTCTTATATCGTTAAGGACCGCCCCGTCGATTTTTTCAAGAATACCATTATAGATATCCTTATCCATCTTATAAATTGCAGATATGAGATACTCAAGAAGATTAACGTAGCCGCTGTATCTTATAAATGGGTCGGGAGAGCCGATACAAACGAGGAATGCTACGAAGTTAGCCTCGTCCTCTCGCATAACTCCGCGCGCGTGCGCAAGCTCGTGTGCAACCGAAAAGGGGAGGTTATAATCCGGGTATGCCATATTTATATTGGATTCACCGGTATAGAAGGTATATATGCCGCTTAAGCGGAATGCCGTCATTGTTTCGCTACCCTTTATCGGCTTTGCGACAGAGGCGTAGTCAAGGAAAAGCAAATGCTCTCCGTTAAATATTGCATAAGCCTCGGAAATCCTCTCGGAAAGCTCCGCAAAGGAATACTCCATTCGCGATTCCCCGTCAAGATACGTGAGCCTTGCGGTAAGGAAATCTATCTCCTCTATAACCCTCTCGGCAGTATATGCGATGTCCTCTACCGTTATCTCATCGCTCGTATCAAGACCTATTTTTTCCGCGACGGGTGTGGTATGATAGGATATGCCGGTGGTAAGGGTATACGTAACGAATATATGGCAAACGAATGAAAAAAGGCGAAGAATAAAGATGCCGCCGCGCCTACGCTTAAAGGCGATAACCGAAAGGGTGATAACACCCGCTATCAGGATCGGCAAGGAAATTATAAATACCTCAAAGAGCGAGAATGAAAACCACCCGGTAAGCTTTTCCATAGCGAGACGAAGATATGAGGATATATTTTTCTCAATAAAATCCGAAAAGGAATAGCTTGCCCTTGCGATACGGGAAAGGATAAGGCACAAAAGCGAGAGCGCTATTATGGATAGGGATATAAAGGGGATCTTTCTTTTCATTTTGCTTCTCCGAATACGGCTTATGGCACGGGCTGCACTGCCGAAAATTACTTATAGTATGGTTCTTTTATAATATAATAATACAATTTTACATTATCACGCACGGAAAGTCAAGCGTTATATGAAAATTATCGACTTTCTTAAAAAATTGTATTATCGGTGAAAATATACTTGAAATATTTACATTTTGGTGGTACAATATTAGGTAAAGAGTCCGTTATCAGCGTGGGGAATTTTTCCGCGATAACGGCGATATATCAAAAAGAGGTCAGTTAATGAAATCGCTTTTTCTTTTTTCAACCAAGGTACAGTATTTTTTGGGGGAGATTCCCGTTATCGGACTGCTTATAGCCTCAATACTTAAAAACGAGGACTCTAAAACCGCACTTAAGCTCTACCCCCTTATTATAGGAAGCGCCGCGGCGGCAATCTTTATTGCTCTCTATTTCTTCCGCGCGGTAACCGTATCCTATTCCGAGATCAAGCATATCGGCTTATTTTCAAGAAGAGAAAAGGCTATGATAAACGCGGGAAAGACGCTTATTATCACCGAGATGAAGCGCGGAAAATTAAAGGTCGTTCTTTTCGGAAACAACGGTTTGCCCCCTATCTATTCCGACCCTGATGCAGAGGAGGTAAAGCCCGTAGATATCCACCTTTTCGACGGAAAGGTGCTTGGCAGAAGCCTTACCGTAAAGAGAATTCTTCGCTTCTTCTCGCTTGATGGCGGTGAAGCCGAAGCTCTTTTGGCGGGCGACACCGAGATAGCTCTCGATTTTCTCAAGGCGACCTCTAAAACGGTAGAAACAGGGCGCGAGATATCTCTTTACTTCACAAAAACCGTATAAAAAGCATATAATACATAAAGGGGCTGAGTCATTAAGAATTCAATCAAAGCGAAAGTAAAAGTGAGAAAATTAAAGAAATCTTGAGATTTCGGCGAATTCTTAATGACTCAGAACCGGGGCAAAGGGATTTAGAGCGAAAATCTTCGGCTGACGAGCGAT
>JAFYRZ010000070.1 GCA_017546745.1 Clostridia bacterium | reverse complement strand
GTGTGTCTGATTGCGTCAAGAATAGAGGTCTTACCGTGGTCAACGTGACCCATAACGCAAACTACGGGTGCGCGCTCAACGAGATCGGTATCAAGATCCTCCGCCTCGGTAAAGAGCTTCTCCTCAATGGTAACGACTACCTCCTTGGTAACCTTTGCGCCAAACTCGTCTGCAACGAGCTCCGCAGTACCAAAGTCGACAACGTCGTTAACGCCCTTCATCTCGCCCATAAACATGAGCTTCTTTATAACCTCTGCCGAGGTCTTCTTAAGTCTTACGGCAAGCTCGGAAACGGTGATCTCGTCGGGAACGGTGATCTCAAGCTGCTTGTTTCTTGCTCTTTCCGCCTCCATGCGCTTGATCTTCTCCTGCGCGGCTCTTTCCTTATCCTTTGCGCTCTTCTGGTTCTGACCTCTGTTGTCCTGCTTCTTAAGCTTCTGCTTGGAGGTCGAGTTGTCGCCGTTTGCGATAGCGTAGTATCTGTCGTTATAGCGATCGTCGTACTTCGAGAGGTTAACGTCCGAGGTACGCATATCAACTACGCGGCGCTTGGGCTCTGCCTCGTTTACGTACTCGCCGATATTTACTCCACCCTTAACGTTCGAGCGGTCGATCGTGGGGGTGATGGTCTTGAACTGCTGCTTCTGCGCGCGCTTTTCCTCCTCGCGCTTGGGCTGGGGCTTGGGCGCGGTCTTCTGCTGTGCCGCCTTCTGCTCTGCAATTCTCTGCTTTTCAAGCATAGCCTGTCTTGCCGGGGTCACGGTGTTTATCTTCTGTGCCTCAGGCTGACGAGCTATGGGAGTCTGCTGGGGCTTCTGTTGGGGGGTCTGCTGTGCGTCGCGCTTAAAGCCCTGTCCCTGCTGGGGCTTTGCGCCCATCTGAGGCTTGCCGTTTTCACCGCGCCATCCCTCTGCGCGTGCGTTCATGCCCTTCATCTTGTTTGCAAAGATATTGCCCTGCGGCTCGGATCTGTAATTGTTATAGCCGCCTCTGCCGTCGCGCTGAGCGCCCTGATTATCGCGAGGCTTATTAAAGTCGGGTCTCTGACGGTTGTCGGGTCTATCCTGAGGACGGGTGCCCTGAGGTCTCTGACCCTGCTGGGGCGCGCCCTGGGGTCTTCTGTCGTCGGGTCTTCTGTCCTGCTGAGGTCTCTGACCCTGAGCCTGCTGGGGTGCGGGCTTCTGCGCGGGGGCGGGCTTTGCCTCGGGCTTCTTTGCCTCGGGTGCAGGTGCAGCCTTTACCTCGGGTGCGGGCTTCTCTGCGGGAGCTGCCTTTGCCTCGGTCTTGGGCTCTGCCTTCGCCTCGGGTGCGGGTGCCGCCTTCTTCTCCTTAACGCTCTCGATCTTGGTCTTACCGGAGAGGTAGGAGTCAAGATCCTTTATCTCGTTAGAGAGGGTGATCTTGTTAAGGAAAAGAGCAAGCTCGTCACCGTTTACCGATGCGCCGGTCTTCTTTTCTATATTCATTTTTGCAAAGACGTCACCGACGTCCTTAGTCTTTAAGTTAAAATCCTTCGCAAGCTGCGTGACCTTAAGTGCTTCTGCCATATCATATACCGTTTCCGCTATCGGAAACTTCCTTTCCTGATATTGTTTCGGATGCCTTGGCGTTGACGATCTCTTTTGCAAAGCCTTCGTCGGTAATTGCAACGGCGACGGGCGCGTAGGTCTTTCCGAGAAGCCGTCCAAGCTCCGCCATACCTATCCCAACCTCTACCGTCGGTATCCCTGCGTGATTAGCCTTAGCGATAAGCTTTTCTCTTGCGTTATCCGCCGCCTCACACGATATTACCACGACCCACACTCTGCCCTTGCCCTTTATCGACATAGAGGAGAGTATGAGATCCGTACCGAGTACAGCCTTGCCCGCTCTCATAGCGAAGCCGAGCATACCCTTGATACGTTCTATTCCTTTAGCCATTAGTCGTCAATTCCTCTTCCATTCTCGCGTAGATCTCATCCGGCACGGAGCATTCAAGCGAGGTTTCTATCCTGCGTGCGCGTCTTGCCTTTTTAAGACAGTCCGCACTCTTGCAGATATAAGCTCCTCTGCCCGACTTCTTTCCGGTTACGTCGAGAATTATTTCTCCCTCGGGAGTTCTTAATACTCTGATAAGCGTATTCTTCGGAAAATGCTCGCCGCATCCGGTGCAGCGCCTTTCCGGAATTTTACGCTCCCTTACGTTTTGGTTTGCCATTGATTTACGCCTTGATGTCTATCTTGCATCCGGTAAGTCTTGCAACGAGCTTTGCGTTCTGACCCTCCTTACCGATAGCCAAAGAAAGCTGATCGGGGGAAACGGTAATTCTGCATGAGCGCTCGTCCTCAAGAGTTACGTTAAGCACCTTTGCGGGAGAAAGCGCCTCCGCAACGTACTCGCAGATGTCGTCGCTGTACTTGATGATATCGACCTTCTCGCCGGCAAGCTCCGAGAGGATTGCGGAAATTCTCATTCCGTTCTTACCGATACAAGAGCCGATCGCGTCAACGTTCTCGTCTCTTGACTGTACGGCGATCTTGGTACGGCTTCCTGCCTCACGGGCAACGCCCTTAACGAGGATAGTGCCGTCCTGGATCTCGGGGATCTCAAGCTCGAAAAGACGCTTTACAAAATTGGGGTGTACTCTCGAGAGAGTTACGATAGGTCCGCGGCTCTCGCCCGAGCGAACCTCGGAGATAAACACCTTGATTCTATCGCCAACGTCGTGAACCTCACCGGGGATCTGCTCCGCCTTCATAAGGGTCGCATAGCCTGTGCCGGTGTCAAGGATAAGGTTGCCGGAGGTAAGATCGACCTTATCAACGATAGCGGTGATGATCTCCTCGCGCTTCTCCTCATACTCACGGGTCTGTCTGTCGCGCTCTGCGGTTCTGATAGCCTGAACTATCATCTGCTTACCTGCCTGTGCCGAAAGGCGGCGGAAGGTCTTGGGCTTAAGCTCGGTCTCTACAACGCCTCCGAGCTTGTGACGGCGGCTGAGCGCCTTTGCGTCGGTATATCCGATCTGGCACTTGGGGTCCTCTACCTCGCCGTCCTGAACGACTGCGCGCTGCTGGAAGATACGCATATCCTGCTTAACGGGGTCAAGCTGAACTCTGATAATAGTGGTTGCGCCAAGCTCCTTTCTGCAGGCGTTTGCAAGAGCCGCCTCAATATGCTCGATCATATACTCCTTTGAAATGCCGTTCTCCTTCTCAAGAAGGTCGAGAGCGGCGAAAAATTCCGCGTTCATTTTTCCTTTGTACCTCGTATTTCTACGATCCTTTCTTTTTGATTGTGTATTTTTATTTTTTAATTTTCAAAGTAGACCGTGGTGAGCTTTGATACGTCTGCCTTATCAAGCACTACGTCACACTCTCCTACGGTTATGGTTATCTTGCCGTCAGAGTAGCTCTTAAGCTCTCCCTCGTAGGACTTAACGCCGTCCTTTGCGGCAAAAAGCTTTGCAAGAACTCTTGCGCCGACAGAGAGGGTGATATGCTCCTCGGTGCGAAGCTCTCGCTCGATTCCGGGGGAGGAAACGTCAAGATAATAAAAGCTCTCGATAGGGTCGCACTCGTCAAGTATCGGGTCTATCGCGCGGTGAACCCTTTCGCAGTCCTCGATATTGATGCCCTCGTCCTTG
>JAFYRZ010000069.1 GCA_017546745.1 Clostridia bacterium | reverse complement strand
GGGATCTGACCCTTCAAGGTCTTAAGCACGTCATAAGCAAGCTTATCCTTTGCAACGTAGCGATTCATAAAATATCCCTCGTTCTTGCAGGCAAGATCGTGGAGAGGGAAATAGTTTTCCATAAGGAAAGAGGCATATTTCATAAATCTAAAGTCACCGACAAGTCGATATTCCTCGCTGATGGTATCTACTGCGATCGAATACTTTTCCTTGATTGCAGAAATAATTCCCTCCGTCGTGTTTTCCTTTGCAAAAACGATAGTCGAGCAGATGAGCGCGTTTCTGTTATGCTCGGTAGAGCCGTGACTATCGGTGCTGCCGACAACGGGAGGATCGAAGCCCTTCATTCGCATCTCATAATAAAAGCCCGTCTGATAACCGTTATGGGCATAATAATTCTCTCCTCCAAGAACCTCAAAGGCGTCGAAGGGCATCTTTTCATATACGAATCTCATATAATCCTCGGGAAGCTGATTAGCGGGGCAAAGCCAATAAGGGTGCGGGAATATTCCAAGTCCACCGCCTGCCTTAACATGCTCATAAACCCACTCTATGACCGCAAAGCTAAGCCTTTCGGACTCGTTTTCACGGGGCACGTCCTTTGCGCGTTCCTTTATCATTTCGATAAATTCTTCCTTAGTCATAGGATCGGGCGCTTTTCCGTCAAAAGAGCGGTATTTTAGATCGTCTGCTGCCTTTTCCTCGTTAAGGCTCGGCTTAACGAGCGCATTTATGCTGTACGAGCCACCAAAATTAACGTAATGCACGTCGTTAAGAGGAAGATGCACCTCCTCACCGTGAACGATATTAAGATCGGTCAAGCCCTTATAAAATTCAATAGCTTCAATAGAGGGGTAATATCTGTGGTGGTCGGAAATTACCATAAAATCATATCCGTGGCCGCGATAGTTAGCGCATACGGTTTCGGGCGCTTCCCTGGCATCCGAGCGACTGGTATGCACGTGAAGATCTCCGCGCTGCGGAATTCTTCCTGCCATATCCGTATTCAAGCTATATACCGCGAGTGAGATACGAGGTCTTTCTCCGCGTTTAAGATAAACGTTTACCCTATACTCTCCCTCACCGCAAAAGCGGTTAGTAAATCGAATACATCCGTCCTCATCGGGGATTACGTCGATCTTTACCCAAGCGGGTCTTTCGGGATAATTAGCCGGATCTCCCTCCGAGAGCTTAAAGGTTTCTACCGTATAGGTATGACCCGAAATAAAATCGTTATGACTGCCGAGCGGCTTAATGGTAATCGTTTGCTCCCTGTCGCCAAGAAATGCCTTTGGATAAATATCGTAATTATAAAGAACCTGTTTCATAACACAACTCCCTAAAATTAAATTAGAAGCACGTTTTTATTCGTACCGTAAAATACGTCGGGGCGGCCCGCAAGCCTTGCACAAGCCTCCTCAAAGCGCTCCCATGAAATATATCCTGCGTCCATCTCGTATGAGTGGCCCCAGATATAAAGAAGCTCTCTTTCATCGGATTCAGAAGCCAAAAACCTATCAATTTCCGCGTCAAGCTCCTTTTCGATATAATACACGGTAGGATCAAATCTAAAAAGATTTTCCTGCGGTAAAAACGAGTGGGTTGACGTAATGGTCCTTGCGTATTTTATTCCGGTATTATTCCTGATTATTTCGGCAACGCGATCGTCGTTATTAACACCGCCGCACGGATATGCCATTCCAACGACCTCATAACCGCAAAGCTCGGAAAGTATAACGCGGTCACACTCGACCTGCCTTATTATCTCTTCCCTATCAAGTGTCGTAAGGTTAGGGTGAGTAAGCGTGTGCGCAGCGATCTCGTGACCTTGATAAATTTCTTTAAGCTCGGTCGGGTCGATCTTATCATGCCTGATCGTCACACCGTTACGGACAAGCTCGTTCTTTCTTCCGAGAAGTCCCGAATTTATATTAAAGGTTGCCTTAAGATCATATTTGTTTAAGATCTCTATAAGACGGATATCCTGTCTAACAGCATCGTCAAAGCTAAAGGTCACAGCCTTTTTCTTGCCATCCCATATCCGACTGTCAAATTCCTTGGTTTTAAAAGTCACGGTAAGCCTCCCGACATATTAGCTTGCAGGATTATTTATTAGTCCTGCTGTAAAGCTCCTTGAACTGCTCAACGGTTGCTGCAAAATCCTCAATAGCGCTTCTTACGACCTCGGGCTTTCTCATATCAACGCCCGCAACAAGAAGGCTGTCAAGCGGAGATTTAGAGCCGCCGCACTTAAGGAAATCGATATACTTCGCGATATAAGCCTCGCCCTCGGTCTCGATACGCTTAACGATCGCGGACGCCGCAGAAATACAGGTCGCGTACTTATAAACGTAGAAGCAGTTATAGAAATGAGGAATACGCATCCACTCGTCCGCGATCTGCTTGTCGCAAATAACAGACGGACCGAAATAAAGCTTTACAAGCTCATAATAGCTCTTGCAAAGGGTATCCTGGGTAAGCGGTACTCCCTTTTCGCAAAGCGCGTGCATATCGCGCTCAAACTCCGCAAACATAGTCTGACGGAAGAGGGTCGCCTTAAAGGTCTCCATAAGCTGATTTAAGATGTAGAGCTTTTCGTTGTCGCTCTTACACTCCTTAAGCTTTCTGTGCGCTAAAAGAAGCTCATTAACGGTAGACGCAACCTCTGCAACGAAAATGGTATACTGCGAGTTGTGAGGCTCGTTATAGTTTCTCGAGAACCAGGAGTGCATAGAGTGTCCTGCCTCGTGAGCGAGGGTGGAAACGTCGTCGTATTTGCCCTTAAAGTTCATAAGAATATAAGGCTCCGAGCCGGGAACACCCGAGGAGAAAGCGCCGCCGCGCTTTCCGCGACAGGGATATACGTCAACCCAGCCCTTTTTCAATAGACCGTCGCTAAGATTAGTCGAATACTCCTCACCGAAGATCTTAACCGTCTCTATTACCTCGTTTACAGCCTCCTCATAGGTGTAGTCGGAATCCGCCTGACCAACAAGGGGAACGTAAATATCGTAAAGATGAAGCTTATCAAGACCGAGAAGCTCGCCCTTGAGCTTATAGTAATCGTAAAGCACGGGAAGTCCCTCGTGTACGGTCTCTATAAGGTTGTTATATATTTCGGGAGTTACCTCGTCACCAAAGGTAGACGCGGTGATAGAATTCTCAAAATTACGGATCTTTGCCTTGGTTGCCGCCTCCTTAAGACGCGCCTCGTAAAGGGTCGCAAAGGTGTTGCCAAACTGCTCGTAGGTCTTGTAAATGCAGCGGAATGCGGCTCTGCGCACCTTGGGGTCAGATGACATAAGGTGGATGATGTAATTCGTATCGGTAAGCTCGGTCATCTTTCCGTCGGCGCCGCGGATCTTCCCGAAGCGGAGGTCGGAGTTAGTAAAAATGCTGCGGATATTCGTGTGAGAATTAAGTGCATTCTGCATCTGGGAGAAAAGGATCTCTCCCTCGTCGGAAAGGGTATGCTCCTTCTCGCGCATCGTCTTTTCGATAAAGCGACGGTAGGTTTCAAGCTTGGGGCACTTCTCAAAATAAGACGCGACCACATCTCTCTCAAGCTTAAGAAGATAGGGGGAAACGAACCAGGTCGCCTCGCCAAAGGAAACCGCAAGATTTCTTACCTTGGTATTCAAGCCCTGGAAATAGTTATCCGAGGTATCTACCGAGAAGTTAAGAGATGCATAGACCCAAAGCATATCTACGGTCTTGTCGATATCAAACATATCGACAAGCGTCGCGTAAAGCTCCTCTGCCCCGTTAAGCATCGTCTTTTCGTGCGCCTTAAAGCTCTCGATCTTCTCTGCGGCGAGAGTGTAATCCGCGTTAAAAGCCGCCTCGTCCTTGTATATTTTAGAAAGATCCCATTTGTACTTAGGATCTATGTCTTTTCTTTCCTTGATCATTAGAAATTCTCCTTAAATTTATATACATATAGATTATACTAAATATGTTAAGAAAAGTCAAGATGCGTTTTGTGTGCAGACTTAATTTCCACCCGAAGTAAATCTAAAAAAATTAAAGCCATCGACTTCTGCCGACAGCTTTAATGAAAAAAGACAATTACCTATTTTCAACCGGTTTATTATTGCATTTTACCTTGCTCACCTCATACTTAATGATCGCAACAACGGTAACT